>CAZVMY010000005.1:0-22547 GCA_964628955.1 uncultured Methylocystis sp. | reverse complement strand
TCACGTCGCGCGGCTTTCCCTGATAGTTCAGCAGCACATAGGGGTGTGCGGACGGCACGGTCGGATGCGCAAAGGCGCCGGGTGACTTGCCGGGCCGGACAGGCGCGTCGATCCAGCCCTTCTCGAAGAAGTCGTCCGCGATCTCCGCCATGCGCGGCGAGAACCCGGCGTAGGCGTCGAGCACCATGGCGCGCGCCTCGGGCCAGCCGATCGTGCGCTGCTCGACCTTCGGCAGCGGCGCGTTGCGGTCCCAGTGATCGAGCTGGTCGCGCCCGAACCAGCGCGCCTTCAGCGCATAGTAGCGATGGGACAGCCGCGGATAAGCGGCCTGCACGGCAGCGACGAGCGCATCGACGACCTCCCGCTCGACCCGGTTGGCGAGATGCCGGCTGTCGGCGATGTCCTTGAAGCCGCGCCAGCGGTCGGAAATCTCCTTGTCCTTGGCCAGCACGTTGGTGACCAGCGTAAAGACGCGCAGATTGGCCTTGAAGGTCGCGGCCAGCGCCTCGGCCCCGGCCCTGCGTCGCGCCGCATCCTTGTGCTGCAGCAGGTTGAGCGTCGGCTCCAGCGAGAGCTTCTCGCCATCGACGTCGAACTCGAGCGTGGCGATCGTCTCGTCGAACAGCCGGTTCCAGGCGCCGCGACCGGTGACGGACTTCTCGTGGAACAGTTGCTCGAGCTTGTCGTCCAGCTGGTAGGGGCGCTCCTTGCGGATATCCTCGAGCCAGGGGCGATAGGTCGACAGCGGCTCGACGGCGGCGGCCGACTCGATCAGCGCGTCGTCGATTCGGTTGAGCTCCAGGGTGAAAAACAGCAGGTCCGACGATGCCGCCGTCATTTTTTCCTGCGCGTCGCCGTAGAATTTACCGCGGACGGGATCGGTCGTATCTCCCGAGTAGACGAGCCCGGCATAGGACATGATGCGCCCGAGCAGATCTTCCAGCCGCTCGAACTCGACGATCGCGGCGTGGAGTTCGGCCGGCGCGTCAGGGCTTCGCGCCATCGTCTCCAGCCGTCCGCGATAGCGCTCGGAAAAGGCCTTCGCACGCTCGCCCGCAGCGGCGACGTCCTCGAGATAAACCTTTGACTCCATCGAGGGATACAGGTCGTCCAGCCGCCATTCCGGCAGGGGTCCGATCGGCGCGTCGGCCGCGTCCATGATGGCGCCGGCCTCCGCCGTCGCACTCGTCGTGCCTCTGGGTTCCGCCATGTCTGCTCTTCCCGATTGCGCGCCCTCGCTGTCTGGATAGGCGGCCGGGCGGGGGCAGGCAACGACCGAAAGCGCGCAGGTGATTTTTCGCGCCGGCGTTTACAGCGTGTTTACCCCCCTCGCCCAGCATGCGCCAAAACGAAACAACGGATCCGGAAGCGCGCGACGCATGGCGACCACAGTACTCATCGCCGACGACGATCCGATCCAGCGCCGCCTGCTGACGGAGATGGTCCGTCGCTTCGGTCACGACCCGGTCGCGGTCGAGAGCGGCGAAGCCGCGGTCCAGCGCATCGAGCGCAGCGAAGGCCCGCGCATCGACGTGCTGATTCTCGATCTCGTGATGCCCGATCTCGACGGCATGGGCGTACTGGGCCTCCTTCGCGAGAAGGGCACCATGCTGCCCGTCATCGTGCAGACGGGCCACGGCTCCATCGAGACCGTGATCTCGGCGATGCGCGCCGGCGCCACCGATTTCGTGGTGAAGCCGGTCGGCGCGGAGCGGCTCCAGGTCTCGATCAAGAACGCGCTCAGGGTCGATGCGCTCGAGGGCGAGATCCGCCGCATCCACCGGCGCTCGACGAACATGCTCACGTTCCGCGATCTGGTCACGCGCAGCGGCGAGATGGACAGGGTGATCCGACTGGGCGAGCGCGCGGCGAAATCCGCGATCCCGGTGCTGCTGGAAGGCGAATCGGGAGTCGGCAAGGAGGTCGTCGCCCGGGCGATTCAAGGCTCCAGCGATCGCCGCGGGAAGCCGTTCGTCACGGTCAACTGCGGCGCGATCCCGTCCAATCTCGTCGAGAGCATCCTGTTCGGCCACGAGAAGGGCTCGTTCACGGGCGCCACCGAACGGCATGTCGGCAAGTTCGTCGAAGCGAGCGGCGGCACGCTCTTCCTCGACGAGGTGGGCGAACTGCCGCTCGATGCGCAGGTCAAGCTGCTGCGTGCGATCCAGGAGGCCGAGGTCGATCCGGTCGGCGGACGCAAGGCCATCAAGGTCGACATCCGCCTGATCTCGGCCACCAACCAGAACCTGATCGAACTCGTGAAGCAGGGGCGCTTCCGGGAGGACCTGTTCTACCGGCTGAACGTGTTCCCGATCTCGATCCCGCCGCTGCGCAACCGGCGGGAGGACATCCCCGATCTCGCGCGGCGCTTTCTCGCGCGCTTCTCGGCCGAGGAAGGCCGAACGATCCGCGGCATGTCGGCCGAGGCGGCGGCGCTGCTCGGACGCTTCGACTGGCCGGGCAACGTTCGACAACTGGAGAACGCGATGTTCCGCGCCGTGGTACTGAGCGACGCCGACGAACTCACGATCGCGGAGTTTCCGCAGATCGCGGCTCAGGTCGACGGTTTCGAGGCGCGCATCCCGCCAATCGTCCGCAGCGCTCCGGACGCGGCAGCCCGCACGATGCGCGAGGTCGTCCACGTGCCGATCACCGATCCGAACGCGCTCAGGCTGCTCGGCGACACCGGCGACGTCCGGCCCCTCGACGAAGTGGAGAGCGAGACGATCAAGTTCGCGATCCAGCATTATCGCGGCCAGATGTCCAAGGTTGCCCGCAAGCTCGGCATCGGCCGCTCCACCCTCTATCGCAAGCTCAAGGATCTCGGGCTGGTGGACGAGGCGGAAGCAGGCGAGGCCGCGTGCGGCGAATGGGCAACGGAGACCGACGAACGCGCGGCATGAGGGGCTCGCGCCCGTCGAACCTCTTGCCAAGCGGCCGTCACACGCTATCCGATCATCATTGCGACTGATTTGCGGGACGGGGGTCCATGCACCGCGCCAAGGCCGAAACTGCCCATCGTCGCCCCCTTCTGTCGCTCGCTCTTGCCCTCTTCTGCATCCAGGCAGCCGGACGCGTATCGGCGGATGACATAGCCGCCACCGCCCACGCGGCGGGACCGGACATCGAACTCGCTCGACCCACGGTTCCACCCGCACCCGTCACGGATGGAACAAGTCTCGACGGGCTCGATCGGCCCGTCGTCACGCTCCCCGCGCCGCCCGAGCCCGCCCCGCTCGATCTGGCCGGGATTGGCGTACCCGCCGAAGCGTCTCCCGCATGGGTCGCCGCGATCCTCCATGACGAGTCTTTCGCGCGCGAAGACGACGTGACCGTCGCGCAGAACGCAGGCGAGGCACCTGCCGAGTCCTCGGCGATCCTGCCGATCGACCACCTGATTCCGCTCCCGGTGGACGCGGCGCAGACGGTTCTGCCGGAGTTCCCGGCACAGGAGCCGAGCATCGCCGCCGCGCGAGACCCCGATCCGTCCGCGACCGCGTCGCTCGCGCGGCCGTCTCCCCCGACCGCAGCCGCTGCGGCCGCGGTCGATGCCGTGCCGGCCCTTCCAGAGCTTTCCGAGACCGCCACGGATGCAATCCGGACCGCCGTCGGCCGCGCGCTGCGCTCGACCCTGCTCACGACGGCCGAGCGTCAGGCGATCGCCGGGTTCTATGCCGCCGATGGCTTCCGTCCCGTCTGGACCCGGCATGAAGGCTGGACGCCGGCGGCACTGCGGGTGCTCGACCGGTTGGGCCGGGCCGACGAGGATGGTCTCGATCCGACGCGCTATCTGGTGCCCCCGGTCGCCCACGACCCGCGGCCGGACTGGACGATCCTCGCGGCAGCCGACGTGCGGCTCACGCAGGCGGCGCTGCTCTATGCCCGCGAGGCGAGTGCCGGTCGGATCGCGCCGCATCGGGTCGACGCCCTGCTGACGGTGAAGCCGCCGGTGCCGAACGCGGACGGGGTTCTGCTGACGTTACGCAGCGCGCGCGATCCGGGCAACGCCCTCGCCGCGTTCAACCCGCCCCACGACGGCTACCGGAAGCTGCGTGCGAAACTGGCCGACGTGCGCCGCAATGCCGGAGCGCCTGCGCCGGAGCCCGGGTCGGTGACGATCGCCGAGGGACCCGTGCTCCGGATCGGCACGCGCGACCCGCGCGTCCCAACGCTGCGGACCGCGCTCGGCCTCCCGGCGACAGACGACGTCTACGACCGGGTGCTCGCCGCGGAGGTCGCACGGTTTCAGAAACAGGCGGGGCTGCGGGCCAACGGAATGTTCGACGGCCGGACCCGGCTCGCATTGGCTGGCCAGAGGACGGACGGCCTAGAGGGCGAACTGGTGGCCAACATGGAGCGCTGGCGCTGGCTCCCCCGGGAACTCGGACCACGCTACATCGCGGTGAACGTCCCGGCCTACGCGCTCGAGTTCGTCAAGGACGGCGAGGTGCTGCATACGGCGCGAGTCATCGTCGGCGCCGTGAAGACGCAGACACCGGTGTTTTCCGACCAGATCGATCACGTGGTGGTCAATCCATCGTGGGGGATTCCCCCGGGCATTCTCAAGCGGAACCCAAAATATCTCGATCCCGCCTACGCCCAGGCGAACGGATACGAGATCACCCGGCGCGGCAACTCGGTCTCCGTGCGTCAGCCGCCGGGCGCCCGGAACGCGCTGGGCTACATCAAGTTCATCTTCCCCAACGACCACGCGGTCTACCTGCACGATACGCCGCAGCGCGCGCTGTTCGCGCGCAGCGATCGGGCGCTGTCCAACGGTTGCGTCCGCGTCGAAGACCCGTTCCGGCTCGCCGAGGCGATCTTCGGCGGCCAGAACGGCTGGACCGGCCGGCGGCTGGCGAGCCTCGTCGGGCATGGCGAACGCCAGATCAAGCTCAGCGAGAAGCTGCCGATCCATCTCGTCTATTTCACGCTGACGGTCGACGAAGGCGGGGAATTGGCTGCCCATCCGGACATCTACGGGCACAGCCGCGCGTTGCGCCGACTGCTCGGTCTGCCCGTCTGATCCGGGCAAGGTTGACCAGCGGACACGTTTTGGCCACATTCGGCCACCAAGCGTCTGCCTAGTTGTTGTTCATGTCCATCTTTTGAACCTTGCCAAGTCGGTTAAGGGACAGTTAAGCCTTATCGGCAAGACTTCGCCATCCACGAAAGTCGGTGTTAGGACATCGGCTCCGGCTCCGCACCAGCCTCGCGAGATCGATCCTTGCTACAGCGCTTCCCGCCATTCGCCATGCCGTTCCGCTTCGCTTCGGCGCGGATGGCCGGCGTGGCGGTGGTCCTGGCGGCAGCGCTGATCGGCGGTTCCCGGGAGACGCAGAACGCGGTGGCGAGCGGCGGCACCCGTGAGCTCACCATTCTCCACACCCACACCCGCGAGCAGGAAACGATCACCTTCCGGCGGAACGGTTCCTACGACTCGGCCGGGCTGCAGAAACTGAACTGGCTGCTGCGCGACTGGCGCCAGGACGAGCCGACGAAGATGGATCCGGCGCTGTTCGACCTCATGTGGGAGGTCTACCGCGAGTCCGGGAGCCGCGAACCGATCGTCGTCGTCTCGGCCTATCGCTCGCCGGGCACCAACGCGATGCTGCGGCGCCGGTCGCGCGGCGTGGCAAAGCATAGCCAGCACGTCAACGGCCAGGCCCTCGATTTCCATCTGCCGGACGTCGGGATCGCGCGCGTCCGCGACATCGCCATGCGCATGCAGGCCGGCGGCGTCGGCTTTTACCCGAATGCGCGCAACCCCTGGGTTCATCTCGACACGGGCGGCGTGCGCTACTGGCCGCGCATGAGCCGCGACCACCTCGCGCGGCTTTTCCCCGACGGCAAGACCGTATTCATCCCGGCCGACGGCAAGCCGATGGCGGGCTTCGAGCTGGCGCGGGCCGAGATCGAGGCGACCGGGCGCTCCGTTGCGAGCGGGTCCATCGCGGTGGCCGAGGGTCGCGTGACCGGTCGCAGCCTGTTCGCGATCCTGTTCGGTGGCGGCGAGGACGACGAGGAACCGGTCGCGCGGCGTGGTCGAGGCCGTGGCGGCAACACCGTGGTGGCGTCCGTCTTGCCGACGACGAACGACGAGTCGAGCCCGACGAGCTTCCTTCTGCGTCAGCAGGCGAGCCAGCAACCGATATCGGCCAGCCGAGCGCGGCCGTTGCCCCGACCCGAACCGGCGGTTCCGGCCGCGGAACCGGCGACGCCCGCGCCCGTTCTGGTCGCCGCCGCTCCCGCCGTGCCACAGACCGCCGCGACACAAGTCCCGGCGCCGCAAGCCTCGGCGCCGCAAGCCTCGGGGCCGCAAGCCTCGGGGCCGCAGCTCGCCGCGGTGCCGCTCCCGCCGGTCCGGCCCGCCGGCCTCCAGAGCGCAACGCCTGCGCCCGAGGCGCCGAAAGCGGTCGAGGACGAGCCGCTCAAGGTCGCCGCCGTGCCGCTGCCGCCACGCCGGCCACGCGATCTCGCGGATATCCTGCGCGTCGCGAACGTTCCGGTGCCGCCGCAAAGACCGGGCGACGTCGGCGTTCTGGCGATCGCCACGGGCCAGGAAACCGCGCCGCGCAACCCGGTCATCGCCTCGATCGGCGGAACGCCTGCCGGCGATCTGCCCTCGGCGATCCTCCAGGGCCCGCAAGCCTCCCGCCCGAGCCCGCCTCCGGTCCTGGCCTATGCGACCGAGGATGCGCCGGCCCAGACGGGCCGATCGGCCGTCGTCGCGGCGGTCCCTCTTCAGTCGCCCGCCCCCGTCCAGCCAGCGAAGGCCGTCGAGGTGGCGCTTCCGACCATCCCGCCCGCCGAGCGGCTGAAGATGCGGACCCTGATGTCGCAGATCGCCGCGGCGACCGCGCCCGTGCCATCCGCCACGCGGGTCGAGGCGCCAAGTGTGACCGGTTCCGTGAACGCGCCAGTGGTGGCGGGCCACTTCGCACAGCTTTCGACCGAGCGGCTCGAGGCCGGGCGCTTCACAGGCTCCGCGATCCGCCCGGTTCGCGCGCGCCTCCTCGGCGAGAACTGAGACCGCGGTTCAGCCGTTCATGCCGAGCGCCTTGAGGTAGACGTCGATCAGGGCGTCCTGCTCCAGCCGCTCCGCCGCATCCTGCTTCCGGATCGAGATCACCTTCCGCAGGATCTTGGCATCGAAGCCGGTGCCCTTCGCCTCCGCGTAGACCTCCTTGATGTCCTCGGCGATGGCCTTCTTGTCTTCCTCCAGACGCTCGATGCGCTCGATGAAGGCACGGAGCTGTCCGGCGGTCTGCGGGTTGATGTCCTGTTCGGTCATCGCGTTCGAGGTGAGGTCGTTCATGACGCCTTTCCGGACAACTTGTATCGAGCCGGTTTCCCCGGCCGGGCCGTTGCGGTCAAGCGCCGATCGCGCTCTGTCCTCAGACGATCGCGAAGCCGGGCTTGCCGCCGGCTAACCGTGGCCCGGAGCGCGGGCGTCGAACGCCGCCTTCTGGTCAGGGCTGGCTTCCTGTTGGAACCGGGCGCGCCACTCGTCGTAAGGCATCCCGTAGACATGGGTCCGGCTGGCGTCCTTGCCCACGTCCAGGCCACGGTCGCGCGCCGCATCCATGAGCCAGTTGGCAAGGCAGTTCCTGCAAAAGCCTGCCATGTTCATCAGAGCGATGTTCTGCACCTCTGGGTGCTCCGAGAGGTGAGCAAGCAGCCGGCGGAAAGCGGCTGCCTCCAGCTCCGTGCGGGTGTCCGCGTCGAGATCCTTCATGACGTCACTCCGGCGGTTGTCGCGGCCGGTCGTCGGCAGCGCGATCCGAAGTCCGCAATATGGTGCGTCTCCGGTCGCGCGAGAATGGGCGCGAGCATCAGGGCCAGCCGTTCGCCCCAGCGACGGGCATCCACCTGATGCGCGATCAGATCCTGACGCAGTTCGATCAGCGTGTTCGCCAGCCCGCGGCGCGTCGCGTGCCTGTCGATCGTGTCGCCTTCGAGCGCCCCGTCGTAGGGTTCGTTGTCGCCGACCACGAGATCCCGTTCCTCCCGCAGACGCTGGATCAGAGGCACGTTGAGCCGCGGGTCCGCGTCCCACAGGATGCCGACGTGCCACGGACGCGGGCGTCCCTGCATCACCGGGGTGAAGCTGTGCAGCGACACCAGCGCCGGCACGATATCGGCCGCCAGAGCACGGTCGATCATGTCGGCGATCGCGGCATGGTAGGGCTCGGCGAACCGATGCCGTCGCGCAGCGATTCCGCTCGCGTCCAGCCCTGCATTGCCCGGGATGACGACCCCGTCCGAAATGCTGCGCACCAGCGTCGGATCGTCGTCGCCCCGGTTCGGATCGACCAGCAGCCTCGAAAAACGCGACAGCACCGCCGGAGCGCCCAGCGCCGCGGCCATCGCGCGAACGGTATCCTCGGCGCCGATATCCCACGCGATATGGCGCATGAGCTGTTCGGGCGGCAGACCGAGGTGATCGAACTCGGCCGGCATCGCATTGGTGGCATGGTCGCAGACCAGGATCACGCCGCGCGCCAGCCGGCCGCCGACGACCTCATAGGCATCGTGAAGGACGTCTTCGACGAGAGACGGTGCGGTATCGTTCATGTCATTCGCGAACGGATGATACGGGTTGGGAGGACGGACACGACCGTTGCAACTAGCTGCTGCGACTTGCGGCGAGCGAGCCGCCTAGCATAGGACGCAGCAGCGGTCTCGCGCTTCCTCGCCGGATGACGCGGCGGCCAGGCCGGAGGATGGAACCCCAGGTGTCGGTGCCCGCCACTCCCACCCGAGAGACTGCCGCAATGCGGGCGCTCGCCATCGCCGTGTTCGACGCGACCGTCGCGGCCGTCCATCCTGCCGCGACCGTCCCGCCAGCGCTTCCGGCGCCGGGATCGGGTCGCATCGCCCTCTTTGCCGGCGGCAAGGCGGCTGGAAGCATGATGGCGACCGCCGAGCAGCATTACCGGGACGAACATGGCCTCGGGCCGGATCGGATGCTGGGGCTCGGGATCGCCCGCCACGGCTACGAGTGTCCCACCTCGATCGTTCCGGTCGTCGGCGCGGGGCATCCGGTGCCGGACGAGGCGGGCCTCGCCGCGACCGCCAGGCTGCTGGCGCTTGCCGATACGGTGAAACCCGAAGACGTCGCCGTGGTGCTCATATCCGGCGGCGGCTCCGCCAACTGGATCGCCCCGGCGGGCGAGATCACGCTCGGCGAGAAGCAGGGGCTGACACGACACCTGCTGCGCTCCGGCGCGCCGATCCACGAGATCAACGCCCTGCGCAAACATCTGTCGCGCATCAAGGGTGGACGCCTGGCGAAACGTCTGGCTGGGGTGCGGCTCGTCACGCTCGCCATATCGGACGTGCCGGGCGACGACCCGTCCACGATCGCCTCCGGCCCGACCGTCCCTGATCCGACGACACTCGCCGACGTGCACGCGATCGTGGCGCGCCACAGGCTCGCGCTCCCGCCCGCGGTGGCGACGGTGCTCGCAGACGACGCCAGCGAGACGCCGAAGCCCGGTGATCCGGCCTTTGCGCGGACCACGTTCCAGATCGTTTCACGGCCAGGCGACGGCATCGAGGCAGCGATCAGGGCGGCCGAGGCGGCCGGTTACGACGTGGTCTCGCTCGGAGCGGACGTCGAGGGCGAAGCGAGAGAGGTCGCCCGCCGACACGCCCGCGTCGCGCTCGACCTGCGGCGCGCCGGGCGGAAGGCCGTTCTCCTCTCGGGTGGCGAACTCACGGTCACGATCGCCGGCCGCGGACGCGGCGGACCGAACCAGGAGTATGCGCTTGCGATGGCGATCGCTCTCGGCGGCACCGACGGCATAGCTGGGCTTGCGGCCGATACCGACGGCACCGACGGCGGACGCGGCCTGCCAACCGACCCTGCCGGGGCCTTCTTCGATCCGACGACGCTGGCGCGGGCGCGGGCCGCTGGGCTCGATCCCGCCGCAATGCTCACCGACAACGATTCGACCGGCTTCTTCGAGGCGATCGGCGACCTTTATGCGCCAGGGCCGACGCTGACCAACGCCAACGATCTTCGTATCCTCGTCGTCCACCCGCACGCCAATGACTAGTCCGCTTCGGATCCTGATGGTCCTCTTCCCCCTCGTGATCAGCGGGCCGGCGATGGCGGACCTGCGCGTCTGCAACGAGACGACCAGCCGCATCGGCCTGGCGCTCGGTCATCACGACGGGACGAGCTGGATCACGGAAGGTTGGTTCAACCTGAAGCCGAACGCGTGCGAGACCGTGCTGCGCGGCGAGCTGTTGGCCCGTTATTATTATGTCTTCGCCACAGATTACGACCGTGGCGGAGAGTGGAGCGGGCGATCCTTCATGTGTACGCGTGAAAGGGAATTCACCGCGCGGGGCGCCGAGAACTGCCTGGCGCGCGGCTTCGACCGGACCGGCTTCTTCGAGATCGACATCGGCGAACAGAAGACATGGACGATCCAGCTGACCGACCGTGCTCGTGAAGGGGAAGCGCCCAAATGAGGCGGATGCGCCGGGTCAAGATCCTCGCAACGCTCGGACCGGCGTCGTCCGATCCCGAGATCGTCGCACGGCTTTTCGAAGCCGGAGCGGACGTTTTCAGGATCAACATGAGCCATTCGTCCCACGACGTCCTGCGGCGGCGCGTGGCGGAGCTGCGGGCCATGGAACAGCGCTTCCAGCGTCCGATCGGGATTCTCGCCGATCTCCAGGGCCCGAAACTGCGGATCGGCACCTTTGCCGGCGGACCGGTGGACGTGAAGCCGGGCGACACGTTCACGCTGGACAGCGATCCGTCGCCGGGCGACGCCAGCCGCGTCCACCTGCCCCATCCCGAGATCCTGGAACCGCTCGAGGTCGGGCACGTCGTCCTGATCGACGACGGCAAGGTCCGGCTCCGGGTGACATCCGAGACGCCGACCAGCGCCGTCACCGTCGTCGAGGTCGGCGGCAGGCTGTCGGACAAGAAGGGTGTGAGCCTGCCCGACACCATGATCCCGGTCTCGGCGATGACGCCGAAGGATCGCTCCGACCTCGAGGCGGCACTCGACGCCGGCGTCGACTGGATCGCGCTCTCCTTCGTCCAGCGCCCCGAAGACGTGGCCGAGGTCAAGAAGATCGCGCGCGGCCGGGCGCTGGTCATGTCCAAGATCGAGAAGCCGCAGGCGATCGCGCGTCTCGACGAGATCATCGACCTCTCGGACGCGCTGATGGTCGCGCGCGGCGATCTCGGCGTGGAGATGCCGCTCGAGAAGGTGCCTGGCCTGCAGAAGCAGATCACCCGCCTCGCGCGGCGGATGGGGAAACCCGTGGTGGTCGCGACGCAGATGCTGGAGAGCATGATCACGAGCCCCGTTCCGACCCGCGCCGAGGTGTCGGACGTCGGCACGGCCGTCTTCGAGGGCGCGGACGCCATCATGCTGTCGGCCGAGAGCGCCGCAGGCCAGTATCCGCTCGAAGCGGTCACGATGATGAACCGCATCGCGGAAGAGATCGAGCAGGACTCCGCCTATCGCGGCATTCTGACCGCGGAGCGCTCCGATCCCGAGCACACCGGTGCCGACGCGATCGCCGCGGCCGCGCGTCAGATCGCCGAGACGATCGACGTCAAGGCGATCGTCGCCTGGACGTCGTCCGGTTCCACTGCGCTGCGTCTTGCGCGGGAGCGCACGCAGACGCCGCTCCTGATCCTGACGACGAGCCTCGCGACCGCGCGGCGGCTCAGCCTGGTCTGGGGCGTGCACGCGCTCGTCGCGCCCGATCCGAAGGATACGGCCGATCTCGCCGCGCGGGGCGCGCGCGCAGCCCGCGTCGAGGGCTTCGCCGCACCTGGCCAGCGCGTCATCATCGTGGCCGGGGTCCCGTTCGGCACGCCGGGCGCCACCAATATGATCCGGCTCGCCTTCGTCAGCGCCGACGCGCCCTGATGCTAGCAGGCGGCGACGGTGACCGCTGCGATCTGGTCTGAAAGGCCCGCGATCTCCGACACGACCCGGTCCGGATCGGCGTAATGCGGCATGTGGCCGACGCCGTCGAGCAGCACCAGCGAGACGTCCGGAAGCTCCCGGTCGAGCGCGGCCGAGTGGATGCTGGGCCAGACGATACCGTCGACCTTGCCGGAAATGACTACTGACGGCTGTCGAACCCCGCCGTAGCGTTGCGACTGGGCGATGACGTAGCCCTTGAGATCGCGAACGTCCTCGGCATTCGCGCGGAACGTCGAGGGACGCAGCGAGAGCATGACGCCGGTCCGGCTCATGTAGTCCGGCGGCGGTCGTTGTGGCGCGAACACGCCCTCCACGGCCTTACCGACCAGGAGCCCGGCCAGCGGGATCACGACCATCACGGAGAAGGCCCAGCCCAGGCGGGGGAGCGACGCCGGGAGATAGTACCAGCTCACGCCGCCCGGCCATGGATGGGTGACCGGCGCGAGCAGCACGAGCCCCCGCACGAAGTCGGGATGATCGAGCGCGAAGGCGGCGGCGACCGCGCCGCCGAGGGAATGCCCGAGAACGATCGCGCCGGCGCAGCCATGCGCCCGAAGCGCGTCGCGCACGAGAGCGGCCTGCCGCGCCGGGGCTGCATCGGCGCGACCGCCGGGCCGGTCGCTCCAGCCATGACCGGGGCGGTCGATCGAGATGACACGAAAGCCACGCGCGACGAGCGGATTGCCCAGGGCAAGCAAGGGGTCCCGCGCGGAAGACGACGCCCCGTGCAGCAGAACCACGGTCCGCTCGGGAGGCGCGTCGGACGGCCCGCGGACGATCACGTGCAGACGCCCGCCTTCTACCGGCAGAAAGACGCCCCGTGGTGGGTTGGCCTCCTCGACGGCCGCGAGGCGACGCATGCCGACGATCGCAGCCGCAAGCCAGACGGCTCCCAACGCGGCAAGGGTCAGGACGAACGAGATCAACGGCTGTTCGCGGCGACCGATGCCCGTCCCGCCCGCGCGGAGCAGGGAGCGGGACTGCGCGCGCAGCAAGCGATCAAAGCGACTGGCCGTCGACTGTCGGGGCCATACGCTTGACCGCTTCGTCCACGCTGGTGAGATGGGGATGGATCTTCAGCACCTGTCGCAGCACCGCGAGCGCCTGCCGGTCGCGGCCGTTCTCGCGCAGAATCATGCCGAGGCCGGCAAGAGCGCCGAAATGCCGCGGTTCGAGGGCCAGAACCTGGCGGATGTCACGAAGCGAGCCGTCGAAATCCTTGGACTGGTAAAGCACCGTCGCGCGCTTGTTCCAGGCCTCCGCCCAGTCGGGCTTGAGCGCCAAGATCGAGTCGAGCAGATCGAGCGCGAGCACGGTGTCCTTCGCCTGCATCGCCGCGACCACACGGGTCATGAGAAGATCGCTGGTGTCGCTGCCGGACTTCAGCCAGGCACGCTGTATCTGCTCGGATATTCCCTTCGCCTCGACCTCGTCCTTGGCCGCTGCCAGACGGTCGAACAGGCTGTCGATCCGCGACTTCTGAGGAGTCGTGATGACGGGCGCATCGGTCTGGGCCGACGCCGCCGCAGAAGTCGCCAAAACGACGGCGATGCCGAACAGGAACGGGCGAAGAATGACCATGCGCCAAGTCTAGGACGCAGCGGCGCACACGTCAAAGCCCCCGCGCGACCGATGATGGTCGTCGCGGACGGGAAAGGGCTGGAGCGGTGAAGGGTCGGCGCGGCGGCGCCACGCCGTCAGCCCTGGCGCGCCTTGAAGCGTTTCTGGGTCTTGTTGATGATGTAGACGCGACCCTTGCGACGGACCAACTGGTTGTCGCGGTGGCGCTTCATCAGCGACTTGAGGGAGTTACGGATCTTCATGACACTGTTCTCGGTTCTGCGAAGCGTTTCGTCCGGATGGCCGGCCCGACCCGCTGCGCAGCGGTTCCCACAAGAGCCGTGAGACCGATGCCTAATCGGAAGCGCGCTTGAACCACATAACGCCACGAAGAACAAGCCGGTGCGCAAGCGCCGGCGGCCCACGCCGTGGGGCCCAGGCCCGCCGCCAAGCGTCCCGAACGTCTCTGGACAGACGATCGGCAACGGCAGCATAGGGGAGCCGCGACGGGAGGAACGATCAGGCCATGCCCAGCCTCGACCAGCTTCTGAAATCCCGGCCGGTGCTGCTTGCCGACGGCGCCACCGGCACGAACCTGTTCGGGATGGGGCTTCAATCGGGTGATCCTCCGGAGTTATGGAACGACATCCACCCTGACCGAATCACGGCGTTGCATCGGGGGTTCGTCGAGGCCGGCGCCGACATCATCCTCACCAACAGCTTCGGCGGCAACGCGCGCCGTCTGATGCTGCACCGTCTGGAAAGCCGTGTGCACGAGCTCAACCGGCTCGCGGCCGGGATCGCGCGACGCGTGGCAGACGAGGCAGGTCGGCCGGTCGTCGTTGCCGGCTCCGTCGGACCGACGGGCGACCTCTTCACACCGCTCGGCCAACTGACGGCGGAGGATGCGCGCGACGTGTTCCGCGACCAGATCGAAGGCCTGCGGGATGGCGGCGCCGACGTGGTCTGGATAGAGACCATGTCGGCCTCTGAGGAAATAGCCGCCGCGGCCGAAGCCGCTGTCGCGTGCGGGATGCCCTACGCCCTGACGGCGAGCTTCGACACGGCCGGACGCACGATGATGGGCCTGACCCCGGCCGAGCTCATGACGTTCTCGACCGGCCTTCGACCGCAGCCGTCGGCGATCGGCGCGAATTGCGGCGTGGGCGCGTCCGATCTGATGGTTTCGATCCTTTCCATGCGCATGCAGAACCCGGACATGGCGGTCATTGCCAAGGCCAACGCCGGCATTCCGCAGGTTCACGGGGCGCATGTCCATTACTCGGGCTCGCCGACGCTGATGGCCGATTACGCCCGCCTCGCGATCGACGCCGGCGCTCGCATCATCGGCGGCTGCTGTGGAACTACGCCCGAACACCTCGCCGCGATGCGGCATGCCATCGACACCCACCGGCCGGGCGCGAGGCCCGACCTCGACGCGGTCGTGCAGCGCCTCGGCCCCCTTGCCGCGCCGCCGCCCTCGGCGGAAAAGCTCTCCGCGGCGCGCCGCCCCGCGCGCCGGCGCAGCTGACGCAGCGGACCCGCACATGCCCAAAGACATCGTCATCGCGCCGTCGATCCTGTCCGCCGACTTCGCCCGGCTGGGCGAGGAGGTTCGCGCGATGGATGCCGCAGGAGCCGACTGGATCCACTGCGACGTCATGGATGGCCATTTCGTGCCCAACATCACGTTCGGACCTGACGTGATCCGGGCGATCCGGCCATTCACCCGAAAGCCCCTGGACGTCCACCTGATGATCCAGCCTGCCGATCCCTACCTCGAAGCCTTCGCAAGGGCCGGCGCGGACATCATCAGCGTTCATCAGGAGGCCGGGCCGCATCTCCATCGGTCGCTTCAGACGATACGATCGCTCGGCAAGCAGGCCGGCGCGGTCATCTGCCCGGCGACGCACGAATCGACCCTCGAGCATGTGCTCGATCTGATTGATCTCGTGCTGCTGATGACGGTCAATCCCGGCTTCGGCGGGCAGTCCTTCATCGATGGTCAGGTCGAGAAGATCAGGCGCGTGAGGGCGATGATCGGGAGCAGACCGATCAGACTGGAGATCGACGGCGGCGCGACCATCGAGACGGCCGCGATCGCGGCAGCCGCCGGATGCGACACGATCGTCGCCGGTTCAGCCGCCTTCCGCGGCGGGACCGAGGCGGCCTATCGGGCCAACGTTGCGGGGCTACGAGCCGCCGCGGAGCGGGCGATCGGAACCGCGGTCTGACGCAGGCGGATCAGCTGCACAGCACGGCCCGCGACCCGCAGGCGACGCACAGCACAAGCGTCGCGATCGCCGATCCCGTCGGCTGTTCGCCTGAACGCCGCTGGATCAGAACCCTGCCGCAGTCCCCACAGCGCAGCAGCGCGTCACGGCCGATCGACACGCCGGCGTCGGTCCTGCCGCTTTTCGTTTCGTCGAGGCGCATCGGCCAACCTCGTCCGTCAGACGAGGGGCCGATCGCGCAGGCGGTCGCGATCCGTATCGACCGCGGCGATCGCCGCGGGCTCGCCGGCACTGAAGGCCTGCAGGAGCGGGATGAACTGATAGACCGCGGACGCGCCGACCAGCGAGTAGACGAGCTTCTCGATCCGCCCCTGGCCGAACAGAGCCTGCACCAGGTTGACATCGAACACGCCGATCAGACCCCAGTTCAGTCCGCCGACGATGACGAGAACGAGCGTGATGATGTTGATGGCCTTCATGAAGACGTCCTCCGGAGGTTGGTTGACGCCGGACGACTCGCGGCGCTCGGAGGGCAACGCAACACCCGGCCCGGCGTTCCCGCCGATCACGTGTCGTGGCCGTCCTGGGAGTTGGAAATGATGAAGCCGCGCCCGCGCTGCGCGGCCATCGTCTCGCGCCGGCGAACGGCGAACGGCTCGTCGTACTCCGACGGCATGACGAGGGGCACGGACATGCAGACGCTCTGCGCCGGCAGAACGTCCCACCAGTCGCGGATGATCTGCTGATAGGCGGTGCCGACCTTGCGGATCCGACGATCGAGGTCGAAAAGGCCCAGAGGATTCACCCGGCCGTTGTTCTCGCGAAGCGCCGTATCCCAGTCGACCTGGTCGGTGAGCGAGTACCACGTGAAGCCGACCATCGGCACGCCGCTGTTGCGGACCCGGAGCACGTTGGCCCATTGCTTCCAGAGCCAGTTCACCGCCTCGTCGCCGTTGGGCCCTTCGATGATGTTGGTCTCGGTGTGCATCACCGGCAGCCGATATCGTTCGTAATACTGCCGCGTGATCTCGTTGTACCCGAACACCTCGTAGGCCGGCCGGACCCGCCCGTCTTCCGAAACACGATGCTCGTTCGTGACGTAATAGTCGTTTCCCATGATACAATGATGTTTCAGGTTGTTGTGGAGGAAAAAGTGATATTCGTCCTCAGTCATGCCGTTATCCATAAAATATTCGAAGATCTGCGAATTGACCCGCCGTCCGTAGTTCAGGTCGAGTGAGATGAACCGTTGCGAGTTGAGGAACTCGGCATGTGCGATGGCACGCGGGTTTTCCGCATGGAAGTATTCGCTCGACTCGCTTTGGACGAAGATCGCATCGGCGCGAACGTCGAGAATGGCGCGCATGGCGAGCACGTTCGCCTTCACCAGGATCTTGAGCGCCGTGACGAAGGCACGATCGCTCGCAAGCTGTTCGTTCCACCAGCCGTAGCGGGCGGAAAACGTCGCGCAGATGAACATCTCGTTGATCGGCGTATAGAGCTGAACCCACGGATAGCGCTGGGCGAACGCGCCGGCATAGCGCGCGAACCGTTCGGGAAAATCCGGATTCTGAAAATCGCCCAGCCAGTCGGGCACGCCGAAGTGGCATAGGTCGGCGATAGGGACGAGGTCCAAACGGAACATCTCGCCGAAGGCCAAGTCGCAGAATTCCCAGTCGTAACGACCGTCGCCCAGATATGTCTTGTGCAGTGGCGGGCCGTATCGCAGGAACCGCGTGCCGATGTCATGAGCGAGATGGATGTCTTCTTTCCAGAATCTATAGTGACCGCATTTCTCCATCTGGTCGACGCGATGACGTCCGTTGTCGATCTTCGGCGAACTGTTCTCGATCCCCGTCGCAAACATGAAAAATGAACTATACATATGCCCCCCTGTGGCCTCGCTACGGAAGACATACGCCCCCTTGTGGCCTCGTTACGGAAGGACGAACGCACGGGGGCTCGGATCGGGTTCCAAAGGGAACCGAATGCACCCGAACGCGTTGACGGATGGATAGTGCTGGATTGCGTCCCTCCCCGCCGCCTTCGCGCGGCAGCGTTCGACGTTCAGGTTCGACCGTTCATGGGGGCCGCGTTCTTTTTTTGAAAGGACCGTTTCCATGAACAAGCCGCCGCACTCGCCATTCTTCGTGGGCACGACGCTCGAGAAGCCCCTGCTGATCTGCTATTCGCACCTGCGCTGGGATTTCGTGTTTCAGCGGCCCCAGCATCTCCTGAGCCGCGCGGCTCAGTCCTACCGGGTCTACTTCATCGAGGAGCCGGTTTTCGAACGCGAAGCCTGCGCGAGTCTCACCGTCAGCGAGAAGGATTCTGGCGTCCAGGTCGTCGTGCCGCGCCTTCCCAGGGGCCTGACGGTGGACGAATGCACGTTCTTCCAGAAGAGTCTGCTGAACGCCCTGCTGGCCGGAGAAACGGAGCGGCCGCGAGTGGGCTGGTACTACTCGCCGATGGCACTGGCGTTCAGCAGCCATGTCCGCCACGAGGCCTGCATTTACGACTGCATGGACGAGCTCAGTGGCTTCCATGGCGCATCGCCGGAGCTTCCGGTCTACGAGGACGAACTCATGCGCGCCGCCGACGTCGTCTTCACGGGCGGCCAGAGTCTCTACGAGGCCAAGCGCAGCCTTCACGCCAATATCCACGCCCTGCCAAGCAGCATCGACGCCGACCATTTCGGGCAGGCGCGTGCGGCGGGCCTGAGCGAACCCGAAGACCTGGCCGGCATTCCTCATCCGCGGGTCTGCTTTTTTGGGGTGATCGACGAGCGGATGGATCTCGGTCTCGTCCGGCGCGTCGCCGAACTCCGGCCGGACCTGCAGCTCGTCATGATCGGGCCGGTCGTGAAGATCGACGAAGAAAGCCTGCCCCGGCTGCCGAACGTCCACTGGCTGGGCGGCAAGAGCTACACCGACCTGCCGCGTTATCTGGCTCACGTCGACGCAGGCTGGATGCCGTTCGCGCTGAACGACGCGACCCGGTTCATCAGCCCGACCAAGACGCCGGAGTTCCTCGCTGCCGGCGTGCCCGTGGTCTCGACCCCCATCCGCGACGTGGTGCGCCCCTACGGAGAGGCTGGTCTCGTGGAGATCGCGGAGACGCCGGAACAGATGCAGGATCGCATCGACGCGATCCTCGGGCTGGATCGCGCACCCTGGCTCGCGGCGGTCGACCGGCATCTCTCGTCGATGTCCTGGGACCGGACGTGGCGACAGATGGACACGCTCATCCGCAAGGCGGCAGCCATGCGGACGGCACGTCGGCCGGGTCTGCCCGTGACCACGCCGCTGCCCCGGTTCGGCTCGACAGCTGCACAGCACACAGCCTGATAGGGCTGCTTGCGACGGAACTACGACGGCAGCGGCGGCGTTCACCTGCCGCTGCGTTTTCCTGCAACCGGCTTCGGCGCATGACAGCGCGGCAGCCTGACGGGTCCAGACCAGAGACCGCGCTAAACGAAAGGACAGCCTCATGGCCAGAACGACCGATTCCGCCGAAATGTCGTCGGAGCTGAAAGCGCTGAAGGACGAGGTGCTGCGGCTCAGCGAGACCGTCGCCTCCTACGCCCGCGGCGAGGCCGAGCACGCCGGGGCGAAGGTCCGGGACTATGTCGACGACCTGTCGCGGCGCGGCCGTGACGTGGCCGAGACGGCCCGCGAAGGCGTCGAGACGGCGACCCACGACGTGGAGCAGCACATCGCCCGCAATCCTCTCGCCTCGGTCCTGATCGCAACGGGCATCGGGCTGATCCTGGGCATGATGAGCCGTCAGCGCTGACGGCGACACCATGATCGAGAAGCTCTTCCCGGGGACTGCGGAAACGATGCGGTTGCGCCTCCGGCAGATGATCTTCGCGATCATCGCTGCCGTGGCGCTGCTCATCGCGCTCGTCTACTTCCTGATGGCGGCGCACGGCGTCTTGGCTGCTCGCTACGGCGAGACGATGGCGTCGCTGGCTCTCGGCTTCGTCCTGCTGCTCGTCGCGGTCGGCTTCGTGCTGGCAGCGCGTTCGATCGACAAGCGGCTGAAACGAAAGGCGGCCGCCGCGGCGGCGGCACCGTCGGGCCTGATGAGTTTCCTCGCCGATGGCCTCGCACTGACCGGGTTTAAGCGGGAGGGGCTCGCCGTGCGCGCCGCCGCGCATGCCTCGCGCGGCGCCAAACCGATGCAGTACCTTCCTCTCATCATCCTCGGCGGCTTTCTGCTCGGCCGCCGTTTCGACCGGCGATAGTCTGATGCCCAAAGTCGGCGACGGCGCACCACCGCGCGCCGTCGCCGTTTCGTGACGATCAGAAGGACCGCGCAGCCTCACCGGGCGACGGCTTGTTGCCTTCGCCCATCGACTCGAGGGTCGTCTTCAGCTTGTTGAGGTCCTCGCTTGCGCGCGCGGGCAGGTCGGCGATGCTGCCGGCCAGCCTACGGCCGGCCTCCCCGCTCCCGGTGGCATAGGACAACCCAATCGTGACCTCGGTGCTGGTCGGCGATATCTCGCGAAAATCGACGCTTCCCTCGGCTTGCATCGGCGCGCCCTCGTCCGTCGACCAGGCGATCCGATCGCCCGGTCGATCCTCCGTCACGCGAACGTCGAGCTCGATCGGTTCGCCGGACGGCACCTTGACGAACCAGCGGGCGAGTTTGGGATCGACCACGACGATCCGGTCGATCTGGCTCATGAACCGGCTGAGATTGGAGGCATCGCGCCAGAACTCGTATGCCTTTTGTTTCGGCACACCGATCACGATCGACTGCCTGGCGCGGCGGGAGAAGGTCGCGGTTCCTTTGGACTGGTCCATTCCTCTTGACTGGTCCATGCCGCCATCTTGCCGGCTCTGATCGCGAATGTGGCCGCTTGTGCCGCGGCGTCGGCCGGACGCGGTCTGCTGGGACCCGGAGGACCGGGTCGCGGGTCGGCCAAGCCCCGCGACGAGCATCATGCTGCCGGCCACGGCGGCGACGGATGCCACCAGGCCACCACGGCGGAGTGCCATGAGGGTCAGCAGCCCGCCACCGATCGTGACCATCATCCTCTCGCTGCTGCCGTGGCTGGCGCTCTCGCCTCCATCGCGGCCATGCTCGTCTGCAAAGTGGTGGTTCATGCCTGTCTCCCGGAATCCGCTGGGGATAAACTGCGTTCTCGCGATGTCCTGAACCGTCGGCCGCGCGCGAAACGGCCGATCACCGCCGGTCATCGTGATCCGGACGCCATCGAGGTAACGCCGGTCGCGTCGCGCGGTTCCGGCGCTCGCCCGGTGCTTCAGGAACTTATCGGGCTTCGCCACGTTTCAACCCCGCGGCTGGACGACCGGCCGGACCTTATCCCGAAGAGACGAGACGGGGTGCGGCATGCGCGGTTCTGCGCGTGCCCGGTTCCCCTGTGGCCGGAGGTACCAATGACCAATCCCCCGCAATGCATTTCTGGCGCCGTTACCCGAACAGGGGGCGGTCGCGATGTTTGACTGGATCGTCGTGGGCGCCGGCTTTGCCGGCAGCGTCTGCGCTGAGCGGCTCGCCAGCCAGCGCGGAGACCGTGTTCTCGTCATCGACCGCAGGCCCCATATCGGCGGCAATGCGTTCGATCGGTTCAACGAGGACGGCCTGCTCATTCATCAGTACGGGCCGCACATCTTCCACACCAACGCAGAACAGATCGTCGCCTACCTCTCGCAGTTCACCGCCTGGCGTCCTTACGAGCACCGCGTCCGAGGCGTCGTGGACGGCAAGCTGGTGCCGATTCCGATCAATCTGGACACCGTCAACGAGTTGTATGGGCTCGATCTCGACGAAGCCGGCGTGGACGCCTTCTTCGCCGCCCGGGCGGAGCCGGTCCGCGACGTCCGGACGTCGGAAGACGTCGTCGTCAGCCGGATCGGTCGCGAACTCTACGAGAAGTTCTTCCGCGGCTATACGCGCAAGCAGTGGGGCATGGACCCTTCGGAACTCGACCGGACGGTGACTGCGCGGGTACCGGTTCGCACAAACCGGGACGACCGCTATTTCACCGACAGCTTCCAGTGCATGCCGCGCGACGGCTACACGCGGATGTTCGAACGCATGCTGAACCACCCCAACATCAACGTCATGCTGCAGACCGATTACGCCGACGTGTGCGACCTGATCCCGCACCGCCGCGTGATCTACACGGGGCCGGTCGACGAGTATTTCGGTCACCGCTACGGCAAGCTGCCGTACCGCTCGCTGCGCTTCCATCACGTCACGCTCGACAAGCCGTGGCACCAGCCTGTCGGGGTGGTCAATTTCCCTCAGACTGAAGCCTTCACGCGGATCACGGAATACAAGCACCTGACAGGACAGGAGCACGCCCGAACCAGCCTCACCTACGAATATCCGACTGCGATCGGCGATCCCTATTACCCGATCCCGAAACCGGAGAACGCCGAACTCTACAAGCGGTACGAGGCCCTGGCGCGCGCCGAGCGGAACGTCTGGTTCGTCGGACGCCTTGCGACCTACCGCTACTACAATATGGATCAGGTCGTCGGCCAGGCGCTGGCGACGTCGCGACGGATCATCGATCAACTCGGGCCTCGGGAGATCAGACCTCAGGTCCGGACCCCGGCAAAGCTCAACGGCAACCGGCCGCCGCTCGCGGCGCTCGGCTCCTGACGCGTCGTGGCGGGAGAAGGTCGCGCACCGGAGATCACCGGGCTACGACTGGCCCGGACTCTCGCCCACGCCTATCCCGACCGGGACTATTGCCGCACTCGGCCGGGGGGCGGTGATGCACAGGGCCGACATCGAGCAGTTG
>CAZVMY010000004.1:12164-27679 GCA_964628955.1 uncultured Methylocystis sp. | reverse complement strand
AGCGCGCCGGACGAGATGCGGCACCATCAGGCCGACGAAGCCGATCACTCCGGCCGCCGCCACCGCCGCCCCGACGCAGAGCCCGACCCCGATCACCACCTGCCACTGCAGCCGGACGGGATCGACGCCGAGCGACCGAGCCGCCGATTCGCCCAGCGTCAGGGCATCGAGCGCCCGGCCGGTCGAGGCGAGCACGACCGATCCCGCCGCGATCAGCGGCAGCGCGAACGCAACGTCCGACCAGCTGCGATCGGTCAAGGCGCCCATCAGCCAGGTGACGATCTGCGTCACGGCGAAGGGCGACGGCGCGAGGCTGATGAGGAGCGCCGTCAGCGACGCGGCGAGGCTCGCGACCATCACGCCGGCCAGTGTGAACAGGACGATGCCGGGGTCGCGTCCTGCCAGAAGCGTGAGCAGCGCCATGCCGCCGGCCGCGCCCCCGAGCGCGAACAGCGGCAGGCTGATCGCCGAGCTGCCGTAGCCGAAAAAGATCGAGGCGACGGCGCCCAGCGCCGCGGTGGCGGAGATGCCGAAGAGGCCGGGATCGGCGAGGGGATTGCGCAGGAACCCCTGCATCACGGCGCCGGCGAGTCCCAGCGCCGCGCCGATCGCGAGCCCGAGCACGACCCGCGGCAGGCGAAGCTCCGCGATGATCAGGGCGCGAAGGTCGCCGCCGAACCACTGGCCGAAGGGGATCCACACCGGTCCCGCGAGCAGCGCGAGCGGCAGCGCGAGCAGCAGCGCCAGGGCGAGGCAGAGATTGAGCGGCCGCGCCGTCAACGGTCGGCATCCAGAGAGCGGCGGATCTCGGCCAGCCGCGTCGCGGCTTCGATGATGGTCGGCCCGGCACAGCGCAGCAGCGGCGGGGGGAACGCCCGGATCGGCAGGTCGGCGGCGGCCAGCCGCAGAACGGGATGCGACAGCCGCCGGTCGTCGGATGCGTCGCCGGCCTCCGTGAGGAGAACCTGCGGCGGGTTCGCGAGCAGCGGCTCGATCGACAGCAGGTCCCAGCTGCGCAGGCCATAGGCCGCGCTCATGTTCTCGAACCCGGTCTGCCGCAGCAGGTCGTCCGCGAGCGTGCCGGCGCCCGGCACGAGGCCGCCCGCATGCCAGACCAAAGCCCTGATCACCCTGCCGTCGGCCGGCGTCGCGGCGGCTACGGCGGCCGCCACTTCGGCGGCGAGCGCCTCCCCTTCCGCCGCTCGGTCGAGCAGCCGCGCGAGGTCCCGGATCTGACCGGCGCTCTGCTCGATGCTGCTGGCGACGGGCAGGAGCACGAGCGGAATGCCCAGACGTTTCAAGGCGTGGATCGTCGGCAGCGCCACGTGCGGCCCGGCGATCACCAGGTCCGGCCGGCGCGCGAGCACGTCCTCGGCCGTGCCGGTCGTCGCCGGAAACGTTCGTGCCCAGTCGAGGGGCACCGACGTCGCGCGCGCATCCTGCGAGTAGTGGCTGATCGCGACGATCCGCTGCGGGTCGGCGATCCGCATCAGAATCGCGTCGACGCAGGGATTCATCGAAACGACCCGACGCGGCGCCTCGTTGGCCAGGGCAGCGGTCGACAGGAGGACCGCGAACAGGAAGGCGACGTGCCGCATCGTGAAGACATACCCGGCCGGACCAGGCCCGGCCGTGCGGACAGGCGATTCTATGGTCGCCATCAGGCCGTCAGAACGCGGTCCTGACAAGTCAATTGGCGCTTTCGGTGCGCGCGTTCTTCGCTTCCGTCCGGAGCACCATCAGCGCGACGAATGCCGACACGCTCAGCAGCGTCGAGAGCAGCAGCGCGGCGGCGGAGCCGTAGCCGTCGATGACGAGGCCGAACAGGAGCGGCGAGCCAGCCTGAAGCAGGCGCGAGGGTGCACCGAGGATGCCCTGACGCAATCCGTAGCCGGCTGGACCGAAGATCGCGAGCGGCAGCGTTCCCTTGGCGATCGTCAGCACGCCGTTCCCGGCGCCGTGCATGACGGTAAAGACCGCCGCCGCCGGACCGCCGACCACGACGAGCGCTGCCGCGCCGAGCGGATGCGCCAGCGCTGCGATTCGGGCCGAGATCAGCGGGTGAAACCGGCGCAGGAAGCCGAACTCGAGGAGACGCGCCCCGACCTGGGCCGGACCGATGAGGGCGCCAGCGGCGACGGCCGCAGCGGGCCCGGCACCGAAGCCTTCCAGAAGACGTGGCAGATGGGCCGCGAGTGCCGTCGATACGAACCAGGTCGCGGCGAACACGAAGGCGAGCAGCGCCATCGCGTGGCGCGGCGCCGCTTGCGCCTCGGGCTCGACGGTGGAGCGGTCTGCGACCGGCGAGCTGTGGCGCTCGTCGGCCAGCCCGGCGGCCGGAGTCAGAAACCGGTTGAGCGGGAATCCGACCAGCAGATGGAGGGTGGCCCATGCGAAGCACGCGCCGCGCCAGCCGATCTCTGCTTCCAGAAGCGCCGACAGTGGCCAGCCGACCGTGCTCGCGAAGCCGGCGATCAGGGTGATGCCGGTGATCGGTCCGCGTGCGTTTCGGCCATAAAGATACGCCAGCGCCGAGAACGCCGCGTCGTAGAGACCGAGTGCCATGCCCGCGCCGAGCATCAGCCAGCCCAGGGTCACCAGCACCATCCCGTTGGCAAGGCCGAGCAGCGCGAGACCACCCGCGAAGACGAAGCTCGACAGCGCCAGCACGGACCGGCCACCGCGGGCGTCGATCGCACGCCCCGCGGCGGGGCCGAGGAGGGCCGAGACGATCAGCCCTGCCGAGAAGGCCCCGAAAATCCAGGAGGGCGGCACGCTGAACTCACGCGCCATCGGCACGGCGAGGATTGCTGGGAGATAGTAGGTCGAGGCCCAGGCGAGCGTCTGTGCACAGCCGAGCGCGATGACGACTCCCGTCGTTCCGTTCCGAGACTGCGACTCCACACACATAGGCGAGTATCGTTCTAAGTTGCGGGAGAATTCAGGGCGATACCGGCCTTCTGCCGGCGCTGAAAGCCGTCGTCATGCTGGTGCTCTCCGGCGGCTAGCCGCACCGAGCAGCACTTCGCGACTCTGCCTTTCGAGGCTCGTCGCATGCGACGCGGCATGCGTCGACTCGGGCCGGCGCCGGACTGCCGCAGCAAACCGCCTCTTCGGTGGTCGGCCGGTTCGTCGAGCAGACGCCGGTCTCCGGCAGGACCAGATGCACGTCGTCGGCCGCGGTCATGTCGCCCGCGATCGCGGCGACGACGGAGCGGACCTGCTCATAGCCGGTCAGCATGAGAAAGGTCGGCGCCCGGCCGTAGCTCTTGATCCCGACCGTGTAGAAGCCGGGTTCGGGATGCGTGAGCTCGCGATGCCCGTGCGGCGGAACCGAACCGCAGGAATGGAGGTTTGGATCGATCAGCGGTCCGAGAGCCCTGGCGCTCTCCAGCCACGGGTCGAAATCGAGGCGAAGCTCGCGGATGAGGCTCAAGTCGGGGCGCTGCCCGGTCGTGACCACAATCCGGTCGACCGGCTCGAGGTCCTGCTCGCCCAGCATCGTCTCGCCGATCACGACCACCTGAGTACCCGCGCGCCTCACCTTCGTGGCCCCGAAGCCCGAAATGAGCGCTATACGCCCGCTGCGGACGAGCGCTTTCAGCTTCGATCCGAGTTCGCCGCGTGCCGGCAGCTGGTCGGCCTGGCCGCCGCCGTAGACGCGCATCAGGTTGAAGCTTCGCGTTGCCCATGCGATCGACGTGTGCGGCTCGCGCTCGGCGAGATCGGCGAGATCGAGGAGCACGTTCGCGGCCGAGTGGCCGGCGCCGACGACGAGGACGGCCTTGCCTGCGTAGGCCGCGCGGTCACGCCCGAGCACGTCCGGGATGCCGTAGGCGATGGCATCCCCATTTTCGGCTTCACCTTCGGCCAGAATACCGCCAGCTCCCAGCGGGTTCGGCGCGGTCCAGGTGCCCGACGCATCGATCACGGCTCGCGCCAGGTCGCGGCGGATCGCGCCACTGCCGTCCGACACGGCGAGCACGAACGGCTTTTCCCCCCGCCCCTGGCTCAGTACCTTGTCGGCGCCCTGGCGTGTGATCGCCTTCACCGTCGCGCCAGTCTCGATCACCGCCGCCATCTCGGGCGTGTCGGCCAGAGGCTTGAGATAGGCGTCATACAGGTTGGAGCCGGTCGGCATCGCATCGCTCGCGGGCTCTCGCCAGCCGTTGCGCTTGAGAAGAGCGTGTGCCGCCGTGTCGATGTTGTAGCCCCACGGCGAGAACAGCCGGACATGGCCCCAGTCGCGAACGTTTGCTGCGACCGTGACGCCGCTCTCGTACACCCTGACGGGCAAACCGCGTTGGAGCAGGTGGGCTGCGGCGGCAAGGCCGACGGGGCCGCCTCCGATGACGGCGACTGGCAACGACCTCTCGGTTTCAGTCACGCTCGCCCCCCGCTTGCAAAGCGCCGAAGCGCAGCCACCCCAAGTCCGGTAGCCGGCTGCGAGAGCCGCCGGCTGTCTGATGAAGGGTGCACATCACGCTCTCTTTCAGATGTTCTAGAACATTGGAAATTTCGGACATGCGGAGGTACGTCAGGCGGCCTCGCCGCCGAATGTGGCCGCGCAGACCGCGTCGGCGCAGCACTCGTCGCGCATGAAGTCGAGAAGCGAATTCATCGACGGGTAGTTCGCCCGGCAGATCAGCGTCGTTGCCTGGCGCTCCTGCGTCACGAGACCCGTCAGAATGAGCCGGTGCAGGTGATGTGACAGCGTGGAAGCTGGAATGCCGAGCTTTTCCTGAACCCTGCTGACGGCCAAGCCATTGTGCCCGGCCCGCACCAGGGTGCGGTAGACCTCAAGCCGGGTCGGGTTGCCCAGCGCCTCAAGCTGTCTCGCTGCTTGTTCGACGTTCATGGAACTATGCTTAGCGTCGTTCTTGGGCGTGGTCAACGGTATTTCGAGAAATTTCGAAAAATGCCGAGTCGCGGAGCAGCCATCCCGTCAAGGCCATACCCGCGAGCGCGCCGGCGAGCTGCGCGAGGACGAAGGGCAGGACGTGGTTCGGGGCGATGCCGGCGAAGGTGTCGGTGAGGGAGCGGGCGATGGTCACCGCGGGATTGGCGAACGAGGTCGAGGCCGTGAACCAGTAGGCCGCGGTGATGTAGAGACCCACCGCAAACGGGATCGCCTCCGAACGGAAGCGTACGATGGTGACGATCGTGACGAGAAGGCCGAAGCTGGCAACGACTTCGGCGAACCATTGCGCCGGTCCCGTCCGGGCCTTGGCCGCGAGTTGAAGCACGGGCAGGTCGAACATCGCATGCGCGGCAAGCGTGCCGAGGCAGCCGCCGATCACCTGAGCGAGTACGTATGGACCGAGGTCCCGCGTCCTCAGCGCGCCGGTGATCGTCATGACGAGCGAGACCGCCGGGTTGAAATGCGCGCCCGAGATCGGACCCAGTGCCAGGATCAGTACGACCAGGATGGCGCCGGTCGGAATCGTGTTGCCGAGGAGTGCGATCGCGTCGTTTCCGCCCGCCAGCCGCTCGGCCATGATGCCGGAGCCAACGACGGTCGCGACGAGCAGTCCGGTACCGAGCGCCTCGGCCGCGAGCCGCCGCGACAGGGCGAAAGGCGCCGTCACGCGCTCCCTACCCGGCGGCCATGCTCGTCGACGACCCGCTCGCCGTCCTCCTTCACGAACTCTCCCTGCTGTAGCGGCAGCAGGTCGATCACGTGCTCGGAAGGCCGGCACAGGCGCACGCCCTTCGGCGTCACGACGATCGGGCGATTGAGCAGGATCGGGTGCGCCTCGATGGCGTCGAGAAGCCGGTCGTCGGACAGCGATGGATCGTCGAGCCCGAGCTCAGCGTAGGGCGTGCCCTTCTCGCGCAGCACGGACCTGACGGGCAGCCCCATGCGCGCCAGCAGGCCCTTCAGCATCATGCGGCTCGGCGGCGTCTTGAGGTACTCGACGACATGCGGCTCTATGCCCGCATTGCGGATCAACGCCAGCGTGTTCCGAGACGTGCCGCAGTCCGGGTTGTGGTAGATGACGACGTCCATGATGGCGGTGGGATCGCGCGGAAGGTCAGCCACGGAGAATCTCCCCTTCACAGGTGCGGGCGTCGCTCAGCGCTTCGAGCACCGGCGCGCAGATTTGCGGATTTCCCCGGCAGCAATCTTCCATGAGGAAGCGGATCAGCCCCGCCAGGCCATCCACGTTCGCGGCGTAGATGATCGAGCGTGCCTCGCGCCGGGACCGGATCAGGCCCGCGCGTTCGAGATGCGCCAGATGGAACGAGGCGTTCGAGGACGACGCGCCGGCTGCCTCGCCGATCGCTCCCGCCGCCATGCCGTCCGGGCCTGTCTGCACGAGGAGGCGCACCATGCGCAGACGCGTCTCCTGCGAGAGCGCTCCGAAGGCGTCGAGGGCGTCCTGCTCCGTCATGATTCAATCATTCAATGAACGTCGAAATAAATCAAGCAGAGCGACAGGCGGGCGCACGCCCGCAAGGTGGCGAGATGCCCGGACGAGACGTCGGAAGCCATCCCGCCGACGTCTGAGCCCATGCCTCGGGAGATTATCCGGCCTGCGGTATGCGCGCGATCACCTTGATCTCGAAGTCGAAGCCCGAGAGCCAGGTCACGCCGACGGCGGTCCAGCTGGGGTAGGGAGGATCACCGAACATCTGAGTCTTGACCGCCAGAACGGTCTCGAGCTGTCGTTGGGGGTCCGTATGGAAGGAAGTGACGTCGACGACGTCGTCGAACGTACAGCCGCCCGCTTTCAGCGCCGCTTCCAGGTTGGCGAAGGCTAGTTCGACCTGACCTCGGAAATCGGGCTCCGGAGAGCCATCCGGATGGCTGCCGACCTGGCCGGACACGAACAGGAGGTCGCCCGAGCGGATAGCGGCCGAATAGCCATGGGCTTCGTAGAGAGCGTGCCGACCTTCCGGAAAGACCGCGTCACGTTGCGTCATCATCCTACCCTTTCGGTCCTCGATCGGTTGAAGTCATGGAGCAACGGTTGCCGTCGCAGCGTCACGGTCATCCAAAATCAACCGCCTCGTACAGCGGCCGGATCTCGATCTCGCTCGGTCCCGGCATGGGGTTCGGGCAGCGCTTTACCCAGGCGACCGCCTCGTCCATGTCCTTCACCTGCCAGAGCCAGAAGCCGGCAACCAACTCGCGGGTCGCGGCGAAAGGGCCGTCGTGGACCGCACGGCGGGGACCGTCGAACGCGATCCGTTTCCCGTGTGAGGACGGCATGAGGCCGTCGGCGGCGAGCAGAATGCCGGCTTCGGTCAGCGCCTCGTTGAACTTTCCCATGGCTTCGAGCATTTCGAGCGCCTCGGGCGTCGGGCGAAATCCCCGTTCGCTGTCTTCGGTCGCCTTGACGAGCACCATCACACGCATCGTCTGTCTCCTCGGTTGAGCCAGCGCCGGCTTCCTCGGCCCGGGGCCGGAGCGCGAACCGGCCTCTCCCGACCGAGCGAGAAAGATGGCCGCCTCGGACGGCGTCGATCGTTCGCACGTGCCTTCGAAATGCGGCGGTTTCGAGCGCGCGCTGTTGGATGACCTCGCGGCGGTCAGGGGGCGAAGGCCCGGCCCCATGCCACGCGTTCGCGCGGCAATCCGAGCGTTCGCCACACCGCATCGAGCGTCGCCTGGTTGCTGCTGACGATGGGCTTGCCGAACTGGCCTTCGAGCTCCGCATGCAGATGGCGTGTCGGCAGATCGGTGCAGCTGAGGACGATGGCGTCGACGTCCGGGCCGTCGACGGCAGCCACGAGATCGCGGATGGCAGCGGTGCCGATCCGCGCGATCATGCGGAACTCGTGGGTCCCGCCGGCACCGAGGCCCAACCCCTTCACGGCTCCGACATCGAAGCCGCAGGCCGAAAAGAACGAGGCTTCATGCTGGTTCAGCGTGTCGTGATAGGGCGTCGCGAGCGCGATGCGCCGCGCGCCGAGCCGATCGAGCACGGCTGCGATGGCCGGTGCGGTCGCGACGGCAGGCCGGCCGGTCAGCCCGGTGATGAAGCCGGTGAGGCCGTCGGTCGGCAGCACCAGCGATCCGGCGGTGCAGCCATAGGCGATCACATCCACGTCGGCGCTCGCGAGATCGCCCGCAGCTCTGGCGAGGTCGGCTTCCAGCACGCGACGTCCCGCCGGCGTGTCGCTGTCGAGATGCAGCGGCATCCGCGCGACATGCAGGCTGACGCCGTCCGGCAGCCCAGACTGCCACTCGGCCTCGTTGGTCGAGTTGGTCGGTGGCACGATGAGGCCGATGCGGGCCGCCCAGCCGCAGATGCGCTCGGGATGGCGCCGGCTATTCGGCATGGGCCTTCTCGAAGGACCAGACGTCCTCGAAGCCCATGATCCGGTTCATCTCGTCGAAATCGAGCAGCGGTGTCCCGAGCGCGGCGCTGGATCCGGTCTCGAGCAGTCCGGAATAGACCTGCTTCAGCGCGGCGGCGGCCGCAAGGAAGCCTGTGGCGGGAAAGATCGCGATCTGGAAGCCGAGTTCCTGAAGCCTGGCACGCGGCAGGACCGGCGTGCGTCCGCCCTCGACGAGATTGACGAGGAGCGGCCCGTCGAAGGCCTCGCCGATCCTGGCGAGTTCGACTTCGCTCTCGGGCGATTCGACGAACAAAACGTCCGCTCCGGCGTTGCGATAGGCCGCCGCCCGGGCAAGGGCGTCGTAGAGGCCGTGGGACGTGCGGGCATCCGTTCTCGCCACGATGAGGAAATCATCCGATCGGCGGCTTTCGACCGCCACCTCGATCTTGCGCGCCATCACGTCCGCATCGACGACCCGGCGGCCCGGCGTGTGGCCACACTTCTTCGGGAACTCCTGATCCTCGAGCTGGATCGCAGCCGCACCGGCCGCCTCGTAGCCGCGCACGGTGTGGCGGACGTTGAGCAGGCCGCCATAGCCGGTGTCGCCGTCGGCGATCAGTGGCGTCGCCGTCATGGCGCAGATGCGCTCGACGCGCCCGACCATGTCGGCGTAGCTCGCGAGCCCGGCATCGGGCAGGCCCAGATGCGAGGCCACCGTGCCGTAGCCGGTCATGTAGAGGGCGGAGAACCCCATGCCATCGGCAAGCCTCGCCGAGATCAGGTCGTACACGCCCGGCGCGACGATGAACTCGCCGGCGTCGAGGCGGGCGCGGAGGGAAGCGGGGCGTGTCATCAGCATGGTGTGCGGCGCTCGCTCGAGGTCAATGTTTCAGGAGCAGCGAGCCCCAGCCATCGATGCGATCCTCGATGCCGGACGCTCGCAGCGCCTCCCAGTAGATGGCCGTGTTGATCGCGATCACCGGCTTGCCCAGCCAGGTCTCGGCGACGCCCGCCAGCCGCGCCATCGCGAGATTGGTGCCGACCTGGACGATGGCGTCGACGTCGGGACCGTCGACCTCGCGGATCGCCTGGGCCAGCCGCGCTTCCGTGACATGCGCGATCCGGACGGGGCTTTCGCATTTCAGCCCTACGAGATGCACGACCTCGAAGCCGCATTCGCTGAAGAAGCGTTCGACGTTGCGATCGCCCACCGGTTGATAGGGCGTCACGATGCCCAGCCGCTTCGCGCCGTAGAGCGCGAGCGCCGCCTGGCAGGCGTCCGAGCCCATCGAGACGGGCAGGCCGGTATGGGTTTCCAGATCCTGCTTCAGCGCCTTGCTCGCACCGAGCCCGTCCCAGAAGGTTTCGGCCGAGATGCCGAGCACGAGCCGGTCCGGCTCGCACGACATCACGCTGTCGACGGCCTCCATCTGTGCCGCCTGGATCAGCTGGATTAGCCGCTGGAAATCGGCGTCGTCGTTGAGCGGGATGTTCGGAATGCGGATACGGCTGATGTGATTGGTCACACCATGGGGCCGCATCGCGTCGAACTCGGGCTGAACCGAGGTATTGGTCGAGGGGATCAGGACGGCGAACTTCTTGCGCCAGCCGAGCTGGTCGGTCATCGGACGCCTCCTTCGAGCAGGTCCCTGGCGCCGTCGCGCTGCATCTGGCGAGGCTCCACGTCGGTGACGCGCCAGCAACGCACCTGACTGCCCTCCAGCGAGGGCGAAAGAGCCTGCCGCTCGGTCACGCAGCGTTCCTGACGCATGGAGCAGCGCCCCGCGAGATAGCAGCCCGGCGGCAGGTCGATCGGGCTCGGGATCTCGCCTTCGAGGGCGTCGCCATGGCTGCGGTCGACCCGCCGGTCCATCGGGTCCGGGCGCAGATGCGCGGCGAGAAGCGCCCGCGAATAGGGATGCTGCGGACGCTCGAAGATCTGCTCGCGGGCGCCGATCTCGACGATCTGGCCGAGATACATCACCGCTACGCGATGACACAGATGCCGCACGGTGTTGAGATCGTGCGAGATGAAGAGGAACGACAGGCCCAACCGGTCTTGTAGATCGCGCAGCAGCCGAATGACCCCGGCGCGCGCCGCAGGCGCCAAGGCCGACGTCGGCTCGTCCAGAACGATCAGCTCCGGCTCGGTCGCGAGCGCGCGCGATCGCGAGGCGCTGCTGCAGACCCGCGCTCAACGCCTTCGGGCGCGCGTCCGCCAGCCCCGGGGGCACGCCCACCAGTTCCAGCAATTCGGCGATGCGGGTCTCGCGCGCCTCCTTGTCCAGCGAAAGATGCAGGTCGAGGCCCTCCGCCACGACGTCGCGCACCCGCCAGCGCGGGTTGAGCTGGTCGTAAGGGTCCTGGAGGACGATCTGCATCCTGGCGCGATGCGGGCGCAGCGCGGCCTGATCGAGGCCGGACATATCCATGCCCCCGAAGGCGATCGCGCCGCGGCTCGGCTCGATCAGCCGCAGGACGCAGCGGCCGACCGTGGTCTTGCCGGAGCCGGACTCCCCGACCAGTCCGAGAGTCTCGCCCCTGGCGATCGCGAAGGACACGTCGTCGACGGCATGGACCGACTTGCGCGAGCCCCGGATCGGGAAGTCCTTGCCGAGCCGGGCGACCGTCAGCAACGGCTGCGCGGCGTCCCGCCCCGCGAGCGTCGGTCCCGGGCGGCGGCGCTCACCCTGAAGAGCCATGATCTCACGGCTGTAGACGTGCTCCGGCGCAGCGAAGAACTGTCGGACCGGCGCAATCTCGACGATGGCGCCCTGATGCATGACGACGACGCGGTCGCAGTAATTGGCGATGATGCCGAGGTCCTGTGTGACCAGCAGGACGGCCGAGCCGGTCTCGCGCGAGGCGCGCCACATCGCGTCGAGGAACTGCGCCTGGATGGTGACGTCGAGACCGCTCGTCGGCTCGTCGGCGACGAGCAGCTTCGGCTTGGAACTCAGCGCGATTGCGATCAGGACGCGTTGCGCCATCCCACCGCTGATCTCGTGCGGATAGGCGTGGACGCGGCGCTCGGGATCGTTGATGCCGACGAGGCGCAACATCGCGACCGCATGGCGCATCGCCTCGCCGCGGCCGACCGCGTTGTGGGCGCGGTAGACGTTGACGATCTGCTTGCCGACCGTATGCAGCGGACTGAGCGCCATGCGCGGGTTCTGGACGATCAGGCCGATGTCGCGTCCCCGGATCGCGCGCAGGGCTTCTGCCGGCATCGCGAAGAGGTCCTGGCCCTCGAACAGCACGCTTCCCGCGAGGCGGCGCGCGGGCGGGCGCACCATGCCGAGCAGCGCCAGGGCAGCGGTGGACTTGCCGCAGGCGGTCTCGCCGATCAGGCCGACGATCTCGCCCTGACGAATGGTGAAGCCGGCATCGCGCACCGCCACGACGTCCGCGCGTTCGCCCGGATAGGCGATGGTCAGGCCCTTCGCCGTGATCACCGCTCTGGCTTCAGCGGCCATAGAGCCGCTCCAGCCCGTTGGCGAATGCGGCATAGCCGAACACCGTCAACGAAATGGCGAGGCCCGGAAACACCGAGGGCCACCACTCCCCCTGAACGATGTCGTTGGCGCCGGTCGCGATCATCAGACCCCATTCGGGTGTCGGCGGGCGCACGCCGGCGCCGACGAAGCTCAGGCCAGCCGTCATGAGGATCGAGAAGCCGATCGTCACCGAGGACTGGATGATCGCCGGAGCCAGCGAGTTCGGCAGCACGTGCCGGAAGGCGACCGCGAACTCGCTGTTGCCCAGCGCCCGCGCCGCTTCGACATAGCCGCGATGGCGCTGGCTCATCACCTCGGCGCGGGTCAGGCGCAGATAGATCGGCGCATAGAGCAGCGCCAGCGCGATGACGATGTTGCTGGCGTTGCGGCCGGCGAGCGCGACCAGGATCATGCCCGAGATGAAGACCGGGAACGACTGGATGAGATCGGAGACGCGCATCATGAGCTCGATCGCCCAGTTGCGGAAATAGCCGGCGACCAGCCCGAGCGACACGCCGAGGACGAACGATACGAGGTTGGCCGAGAGCGCGATCGCCACGTCGGTCCGGGGCGCCGCGATCACCCGCGAGAGGATGTCGAAGCCGGACGAGTCGGTTCCGAACCAGTGGACGGGTCCCGCTGCCGATCCCGTCCCGCTCGCCCAGAGAAGCCCCGGCCAGAGCGATGGCGCCGGAGGCGGGATGGAAGGCCGCGCCACGACCGCCTCAGGATCGAAGGGCGCCAGCCAGGGGCCGACGACCATCAGCACGATCGAGAGCGCCACCATGGTCGCGCCGAACGCGAGCATCGGATTGCCGTGGAAGGCGCGCCGGAACCGGCGCAGGAACGGCGCGGCAGGCGCGAGTGCGGCCGGAGCAAGCGACATGTCAGTGCGCCACGCGCGGGTCTACGATCGCGTGGACGATGTCGAGCACGAGGTAGACGAACAGCGAGATGGCGGTGATCACGAGGATCGTCGCCTGGATAGCCGGATAGTCGAACGACAGGATGGCGCGGACCGCATACTGCCCGATGCCGCCGAGCGAGAAGATCGTCTCGATCACCACCGCCCCGCCGAGAATATACCCGTAGAGCGCGCCGAACAGCGCGATGGAGGGCGCCAGCGCCGAGCGCAGGGCATAACGCGCGACCTGCGTCGGCGGCAGCCCGGCCGCGCGGGCGTAGAGGATGAAGTCCGACTGCAGCACTCGCACCATGTTCTGCCGCACCATCTTGATGATCGGCCCCGACAGAACGAAGACCTTCGTCAGGACCGGCAACATCAGGTGCTGCAGACCGCTCCAGAGCGCGTCCCACCGGCCGGCGAGGACCGAGTCGATGGTGATGAAGCCGGTGACGAAAGGGGGCGGGTCGATCAGCGGATCGAGCCGGCCGAGCGGCGGGGGCGCGATGTCGAGTACGAAGAAGAACAGGTAGACGAACAGGATGCCCCACCAGAACTCCGGCTGCGACCCGGCGAACAGGGAATAGGCGAAGGCCGACCGGTCGACGACGCCGTCCGGCTGGATGGCGCAGGACATGCCGATCGGGACCGAGATGAGAAAGGCGATGGCGAAGGCGATGGTCACCAGTTCGATGGTGATGGGCAGCGCCTCCGCGATCTCCTTGATGACCGGGCCGCCACTGACCCACGACCGGCCGAGGTCGCCCTGCAGAACGCCGGTCGTGCCGGTCAGGCCGATATAGCGGCCGAGCTGGACCATGACCGGCTGGTCGAGCCCGATGCTGCGCTTGGCGGATTCATACGCCTCGGGCGTCGGGTTCTGCCCGACCAGCCGGGCGACGGGATCGGCCGGCAGCATGCGGATGAGGAAGAAGACGGCGAGTGCCAGCGCCAGGAGTTGGATCGCCGAAATACCCAGGCGACGCAAGACGAAGGCACCCGTCGACATTTCGGCTTACTTGTCCAGGTTGAGGTCGTAGAACCGGATTGAGTTGTCGGCATGCCACGTGATGCCGGAGAGGCCGGCGATCGCGGCATACTGCGTCTTGGTCTCCAGCATCGGGATGATCGCGAGATCCTGCTGCAGCATGTCCTGGACGCTCTTCAGCATCTCGTTCTGCTTCTGGATGTCCTGCTCGCTCTTGATCTTGGAAAAGAGCGCGTCGACCTCGGGATTAGAGTAGTTGGTGGTGTTGATGATCGCACCGGCCTGGTTCGAGATGTAGAACACCATCACCTGGTAGGCGCCGCTGATGGCGGATGCCTTGTCGGTGTCGCTGATCGACAGCGGCAGGTCCTTCTTCACGAGTCGGCGGTCACCCATCTGCGTCTGGGGCAGAGGGTCGAGCACGATCGGGAAGCCCGCCGACTTCAGCGACGTCTGGATGATCGACGCGATGGGCCCGAGGTAGGCTTCTCGCTCCGCCGTATACGCCAGCTTGAACTGGTCGGCGTATTTTTCGAGACCCTGTCCGTTCGGGAACCCGGCTTCCGCCAGCAGCGCCCTCGCCTTGATCGGATCGTAGCCGTATTGGAGCGCCGGCTTGTGATAGCCGGGGAACGACGACGGAAGGTGGCTTTCCCACTTCTTGGCCGCACCGGCGTAGCCGACGTCCGCCGTATGCAGGTAGTTGAGGCCGTAGGCCATCGCCTGCCGAACCTTCGGATTGTCGAACGGCGGAACCTTCCAGTTCGGCGCGAGGAACAGCGTTTCGTTGCCGTAGACGCCGACGACCTTCATGCCGGCGACGTTGCGCAGCACCTCGAACTCCCTCGCCGTCAGGCGCTGGGTGAGTTGCGCCCGGCCGGTCCGGAGCGTGACGAAGCGATTGGCGCTCTGCGGCACCTTCTTCATGACCACGCGGTCGATCGCCGGCTTACCCCGATAATAGTTCGGGTTCGCCTTCACGACGAATTCGTCGTCCTTCACCCAGCGCTCGACGCAGTATGGACCGAAGCTCGGCGCGTTCTCGGTGTTGACGTAGTCGTGGCTCCAGGGATCGTCCGGCTTGGCGTTGGCCTTCATCTCCTTGGAGTCGAACGGCGCCAGCGCGTAGACCGTCATCGCCATCAGCAGGAAGGAGTTTGGAGCCGCCTGCGTGATCGTGACGGTGTAGTCGTCGATCTTCTTGACCTCGTCGCCGAGCTTCTTCGCCTCCGGATCCCTGAAGACGTCGCGGGTGAAGCCCTTGATGCCGCCCACGTTGGACAGGAACCATGCGACCGGCGCCTTCCCGCTCACCGATTTCGCGCGAGCGAAGGTATAGACGACGTCGTCTGCTGTGAACTCGTTTCCGGCGCAGCTCTTCACGCCCTTTCGCAGGTTCATCGTCCAGGTCAGTTTTGACTCGTCATAAGTCCATTTCTCGATCAGACGGCCCTCGTATTTCGTGAAGTCGAGCAGGCGAACGCCGTCGTCGTTCATCCCCGCGTAGGGATAGTAGATCATCGGCTCCATGATGTTGATGAAGCCCGTCTGCGTGGTGCCAATCGATGCGGCAGGACCGTCATAGTTCAGGCTCGCCGGGACGTCCTCGGCGAGGAAGAGCATCTGCTTCTGAGCCTGCGCGGGAAGGGCCGCAAAGCCCAGCAGACAAGCGCCAGCCACCCATCCGATCCTGCTTCTCATGACGTTTCCCCATTGTGGTCGCTGGATTGTATGCAGAAAATAAAAATGCATGCAATCTGAAAAGATGCATGCCAAATTCGGCCAGACGCCGTGCGAGATGACCAGCCGGATCGCAGCGGAGAACGGGCTGGAAGGC
>CAZVMY010000004.1:3648-12154 GCA_964628955.1 uncultured Methylocystis sp. | reverse complement strand
CCACGGCGCGGCTGCGGGATATGCTGGTCTCGGGCCAGTTTGCCCCCAGCGCCCGGCTGACAGAGGTGGTGCTGGCCGAGCGTCTCGGCGTGTCGCGCACGCCGGTACGGGACGCGCTCAACACGCTCGCCCAGGAAGGGCTGCTCGCCTACGAGCCGAACCGTGGTTACGAGGTGCTGAGCTGCACCCTTGGCGACGTGATGGGGGCCTATCGCGTCCGCCAGACGCTCGAGGCGCTGGCCTGCCGAATCGCAGCGGAGAACGGGCTGGACGTCACCGCGCGCGCCACGATCATGGACGCCAACGAGCGCATCGAGCGGCTGCTCGTCTCGGGGCGATGGCGGCAGGACGGTGCGCGGGAGTGGCGGCTGCTGAACAGCATCTTCCACGGCGCCGTCGTCGAGGCGGCCGGCAACAAGGCGCTGGCGAAAGCCATCGGGGATACGCAACGGCTGCCGATCATGGTCGCCGGAGGCGGTTCGCGCTGGTTCACGCACGGCGAACTGGTGCTGGCGTTCGACGACGAGGCGGTTCGCCGCTCGCACCGGCAGCACGGCGAGATCTTCGCGGCTCTTCTCGCACGCGACGCCGACCGGGCCGCCGCGATCATGGCCGATCACATTGAACATGCCAGAATGATCATGGAGGCGAACTGGTCGCGGACCACGGGCGCCGAACCGGGGCGTTCGGCGGGCAACGCGACCGGCTCGTCGAGGGGGAGCAGCGAATGAGCAGCGATGCGGTCGCCAACTACAGCGGCGTACTCGACGGTCGCCTGGGGTTCGGCCAGCGGCCGGCGCTGCTCGTGATCGACTTCATCGCGGCCTATACCGAGCCCGCATCACAGCTCTATGCCCCGGCCGCCGCCGACGCCGTGCGCCAGACCTCGGCGCTCTACGTACGCTGCAAGGCGTATGGCATGCCGGTGATCTTCACCCGCGTGGTGTTCAGCCCGTCCGGCATGGACGGGGGCCTCTTCGTCCGCAAGGTGCCGGTCCTGCGCGGGCTGGTAGAAGGGGCGCCGCTCGCGGCCTTCGTGCCCGGCCTGCTGCCGGCGTCCGACGACGTCGTCGTCACCAAGCAATATGCCAGTGCCTTCTTCGGGACGTCGCTCGCGAGCCTGCTGACCGCGCAGGGCGTGGACACGGTCATGCTGACAGGCGTTTCCACGAGCGGCTGCATTCGCGCCACCGCCATCGATGCGCTCCAGAACGGCTTCCGCGCGATCGTGCCGAGGGAGTGCGTCGCCGACCGCCACCCCGCGCCGCACGAGGCCAATCTGTTCGACATCAACGCCAAATACGGCGACGTCATCTCGCTGGCGGAGACGTTTCAGGCGCTGTCCCGCCTGCGCGAGACCGGACCGCTGCCGGGCCTCGGCCGCTGAGCGGCGGCCGCGCTCAGCGTCGCTCCCGGGCGATGCGCCCGTCCTCCATCGTGACGACGCGATCGGCCATTCGAGGATGCTGTTGTCGTGGGTGACCGACCTGCATCCGGGATGACGTTTGAGAGGTAACGGCGCGATTTCTCACGCGATCAAGGGATTGGTGCCTCGGCGAAGATCAAAGCGACAACTACGTTTCCCAAGCGGGCCCGGGCGACACCGTCAGCGCATAACCGCGCAAGCGTGCCACTCGCGCCAGGATCGCAAACGCCGCCGTCTGCAACCAGATGGGCGGCCGTCAGATAGAAGTGATCGCGATACGCATCAAATGCGAGTCCCGGGCGGTCAGACCACCGAGCTCGACCCGCTGCCGTTCAATGACCGCGAGCACCACCACGGCGGCCAAGCCGTAGGATTCGACCACCTCTTGCTCGAACGTCCCGTTTCTGAAGAACCGCCCCTTCGCCTCCACGCGTTCGGGCGTGTAGTCCGCGCTGCGGGTCGGGGCGCCACCGAACGGCGACATGAGTGTGAAGTCGTCAGTGTACGTGATCAGCGAGCGGTATCGATCGACGTCCCCGCGCATCAGCGCTGCATCCGGATCTCCTGTTCGCGCTGGCGGTGCTTGCCGAAAGTGAATTGATCTCCGCCCTGCCAAGGCGGTTCGTCGCCATGCACGCGCAGCGCTTCGGGATCGCTTGCGTAGAATCGCCGCTGCCGTTCCCACAATTTCGTCTCAACGCTGTCGCTTCCAGGGCGGCGTTGGTGGATGCGGGGCTAAAGTGGGTCTTCGATCTGCAGGCCGCGCCGCCGCAACCCTTTCCCGGCCAGCATCCCAGGATGAGGCGCACGTCAAAAACTGCCCTGAGAGTTCCTAGACCCCGTAGCCACTGAGCTTCGGATCGAGCTCGAACTCGGCGGCGAGGAAATCGATCATCGCGCGCACCTTGGGCGCAAGAAATCGCCGCGACGGATAGACGGCGTTGATCGGATGCGGTCGCGGCTCGAAGCCCGAGAGCAGGACGCTCAGCCCTCCGCTCTCGACTTCGCCTTCGACGAAATGCCAGATCGGCACCATGCCGATGCCGAGCCCGCCGAGGATCGCGGCGCGCACGCCCTCGGTGTTGTTGACATGGAACCGACCGCTGATCGGCACCGTCATCGGCCCGTCCGGCCCGTGGAACGGCCAGGTCGTGCCGGTCGCGAGCCGCGAATAGACGATGCAATCGTGGCTGGCGAGATCAGCCGGCGTCACCGGTTCGCCCCTGCGCGCCAGATAGTCCGGCGTCGCCACCACGACGCGGCGCGTGGTGCCGATGCGCCGGGCGATCAGGCCCGGATCGGTCAGCTCGCCGACCCGGATCGCGAGATCGATCCCCTCCTCGACCATGTCGACGAACCCATCGTTCATCAGCAGGTCAACCGACACATCGGGATAGCGCTCCATGAAGCGCGGCAGGCGCGGCACGACGTGCAGCCGCCCCATCACCACCGCGGCCGAAAGGCGCAGCATGCCGGTCGGCCGGCCCTTGCGGCGGCCGACCGCCGTCTCCGCCTCCAGCACCGTCTCCACGGCGCGCCGCGCGTGATCGTAGAAGCTGCGGCCATCCTCGGTCAGCGTCAGCGAGCGGGTCGTGCGCTGGAACAGCATCGAGCCCAGATGCTCCTCCAGCGTCGCAATCTGGCGCGAGATGGTCGGCTGCGACGTGTTCTGCTCGCGGGCGACCGCCGTGAACGAGCCCGCTTCCACCACGCGGATGAAGGTGCGGAAGAGCGCGAGGACGTCGGACATTCATTCAGTCTACGAATGAATGTTCTGTCGGCAAGGCGCGTTATCGCGGAAGTGTGATCGGGGCATGGTTCCTGTCACGGGCGGCGGCCACCGCAGCCCCCCCTGATCGAGAGGAACACCGCCATGACCAGCTTCACCGTCCACACGACCGAAACCGCTCCCGAGGGCTCGCGCGAGCGCCTCGCCACCGTCAAGCAGGCCTGGGGCTTCGTGCCGAACCTGCACGGCATGCTGGCCGAGAGCCCGGTCGCGCTCGAAGCCTATGACACGCTCTTCGGCCTCGTCGCGAAATCGACCCTGACGCCGGTCGAGCAGCAGGTCGTCTATCAGGCGGTCAACGTCTTCCACGGCTGCGAGTACTGCACCGCCGGCCACAGCTATCTCTCCCGCGCCGCCGGTATGGACGAGGGCGTCCTCCAGGCGCTGCGCAACGGCGCGCCGGTCGCAGATGCCCGCCTCGAAGCGCTCCGGCGGTTCGCGGAGCTGGTCGTCCGCGAGCGCGGCCTCGCGGGCGACGCCGCCGTCGACGCCTTCATCGCGGCCGGCTTCACGAAGGAGAACGTCCTCGAGGTCGTGACGGTGATCGCCACCAAGACGATCTCGAACTACGTCAACCACCTGACGCACACGCCGCTCGAAGGCTTCATGTCGGACCCCGCGCTGCGCTGGGTTGCGCCCCGCAACCAGAAGGCGGCAGCCTGACGTCCCGAGCAAGATGTCCTGAAGACCCGGCTGATCGATCGGCCGGGACGCGCCCTGAGCTTTGACCGAAAAAACCGCCGGGGAGGCCACCCCATGACCAACCAGACACTCCAGACCGAACTCGATGCGTTCCGCAGCAGCTGGGAGGCCCGCGTCGGCGAGCAGATCGCGAGCCTCATCGGCGGCGACATCGAGAGCCTGCGCGGCAGCGGCATCCTCGACCGGACCGTCAGGGCCGGCGACGTCCTGCCCAGCGCGACGGCGCTGCGCGACGCGCATGACCGGCCGTTCGACCTTGCCGCACTCGTCGCGACGAAGCCGGTGATCCTCACCTTCTACCGTGGCGGCTGGTGCCCGTACTGCAATCTCGAGCTGCGCGCCTATCAGGCGCTGCTCGGCGCCATCGAGGCGGAAGGCGCGGCGCTGGTCGCGGTCTCGCCGGAGCAGCCGGACCATTCCCTGACGACGGCACAGAAGAACGATCTCTCGTTCACGGTCCTGTCGGACGTCGGTGGCGCGCTGGCGTCGGCGCTGGGCATCCGCTTCACCCTGTCCGAGGCGGTGAAGCCGTTCTACGAGAAGGCTGGCCATGCCCTGCCCGAACGCAACGGCGACGGCACCTGGGCCCTGCCGATGCCGGCCACGTTCGTGATCGAGACGGGCGGACGGATCGCCGCGGCCTTCGTCGAGCCGGATTACCGCCGGCGCCTCGACCCCAACGACGCCCTCGCCGCACTCCGCGCCATCGGTCAGAAGACCGCTGCCTGAGCCGGCGTAAAATCAGCCGATCCCGGCCTCCCTCAGGATGCTCGGGATCGCCTCTTTCAGGGCGAAGAAACCCCGGGTCGCATGCGGCCACGTCACCGTATCGAACCGCCGGCGCACCCGGACCAGCGCGATGCCGCGCCGGCCGAGCTCGCCTTCCAGCGAGCCGAGCCACGTGGCCGCTGGTCCGACCGGCGCACACGGCGTCGCGACGGTCCTCACGCCTGCCGTCGAGGCAGCCGCCGCCAGCGTTTCCGGGTCGAGCGACACGGCGCAGATCGGAGCGGCATGGGCCGGGGTCGCCCGCCGCCCGGCATCCGCGAGCGCTCCCTCGGTAAAGCGCAGCACGGCCGGCGCCACCGGCAGCACCGACCGGAGCGAAGCGCAGGAGACGGTCGCGACCGCCACGACCGTCCCGGCGACGGGTAACGGCAGTTGCTCCGGCGTCGCGTCTTCCTCCGTCAGCAGCATGAGAAACCGTTCGTCCGGCCAGGTTTGCGCGGCGTCCGGGAGAGCGCCGGGCAGCGGCGGGGCCGGCCCGTCCAACGGTTCGGCGACCCGCGCCAATCCCGTCGGGCTGAAGCGACCGCCAGTATGGCGCGCGATGTTGTCCGGCCGCGCGAGATAGGTCTTGCCGCGCGTGTGCAGGCCGGCGACCCAACGCCAAGAGAGCGTGTTCGTGGCCGGATCGCCGTCGAGCAGATGGCGCAGGAAGAAATCGGCGCCCAGTTCCCACGGCAGGCGCAACGTGAAGATCCAGATCGAGGCGAACCACATCCGCGCGTGGTTGTGGAGATAGCCGGTCTCGACGAGTTCCCGCGCCCAGGCGTCGAAACACTCGATCCCGGTCGTGCCCGCGACGGCCCGGTCATACGGCTGCGAGAGCCGGACGTTCTCGCGAAGCGCCGCGATCTGCGCGTCGAGCGCATCGAGATAGGCCGTCCACACGGCCGGACGCTGCTCCAGCCAGCCCTTCCAGTAGCTCCGCCAGAAGACCTCCTGCACGAAGATGCCGGCATCGCCGATCCCGTGCCTCTCGAGCACGCGCGTCAGAACCTCGGGCTCGGAGAGCAGCCGGTGGCGGACGAACGGCGACAGCAGCGAGACGTTGTCACGCGGTCCCGGACCGGTGTCGTCGTTGCGCCGTTCGGCATAATCGCGCCCGGCCGCCGGAAGGAAGGCTTCCAGACGGGCGAGCGCCGCCGCGCGCGTCGGCTCGAGATGCAGGCGAAGCGGGTCAGCGGACATCGTCCGCCGTTCTAGTCGGGGTAGGCCGGAGCGTCGACCTTCTCAGCAAGCGGTGCAGACCGCCGTCTGGATGTAGCGGGAGATCGCGGCGCTCTTGCGATCCAGCGCGTCCGTCGTTCCGCCGCGCCGGTCGAACGCGTGGCCGGGAGGCTTCGTCTGGCCGGCGCGCGTCACACGGCGCGGCAGGTAGTGACTGAAATCGCTGCTGTTCAGCCCGGCGACCCGGACCGGTTCGGCGTTGCTCATCGCGAAAGCGGGAGCGGCGAGAGAGAGACCGGAAACCAGAAGTGCTGCGGCGAGGAGGCTTTTCATCGGGTGGTTCCTTTCCCATCGGGTGCGTCGATGGGAGGACGTTCGATCATCGCACGACCGGCGGCGGTGCGCTCCCGCACCTAGACCTGCCGGCTCACGCGTCCGTGTTCGCGCGGCTCACGGTCGAGGCCGAAACGCCGGCCCGTCAGGCGGCGCGGCGCAGCCGCGCGACGCCGGTCAGGTCGCGCGCGACGTAGCGCCCCTGCCCGCGCCGGCCGACCAGTTCACCGTCGCGCACCACGAAGGCGCCGCGCAGGAGGGTGCTGACGGGCCAGCCGGTCACCACCATGCCCTCGTATGGGGTGTAATCGCTGCCATCGCGCAGCAGCGAGGCCGTCAGAGTCACCTCGCGCTTCGGGTCCCACAGCGCCAGATCGGCGTCGGCGCCGATCCCGAGCCGTCCCTTGTTCGCGAGACCATAGACTTTCGCGTGGTTGGTCGAGGAGACGGCGACGAAGCGTTCGAGGCTGATGCGGCCCTTCGAGACGCCTTCCGAGAAGAGGATCGGCAGGCGGGCGGCGACGCCCGGAATGCCGTTGGGCACCCAGCGGAAACTGGTTCGCCCCTTTTCCCTGAGCTTGCCGCTCGTGTCGTAGCGGAACGGGCAATGATCCGACGAATAGAGGTCGAACACGCCGGTCTGCAGCCCGAGCCAGCAGTCGTCCTGACTGGCTCGATCGCGCGGCGGCGGCGAACAGACGTATTTCGCGCCCTCCATGTTGAGGCCCTTGAGGTCGTCGGCGGTCAGGACGAGGTACTGCGGGCAGGTTTCGCCGAGGATGGTCAGCCCTCTCGCCTGCGCCCGGCGGATCTCCTCCATCGCGGCGCCGTTCGAGACGTGGACGATCACGATCGGCACGTCGATCACCTCCGACAGGGCGATGGCGCGGTGCGTCGCCTCCCGCTCGGCCACGATCGGCCGCGACACCGCGTGGAAATAGGGCGCCGTGCTGCCCTCGGTTTCGAGTTTGTCGGTCAGGAAACGGATCACGTCGTAGTTCTCGGCATGGATCATCACCAGCGCGCCGGTCTTCTGCGCGGTGGCGAGCACGTCGAGGATCTCGCGGTCGGCGAGCGCCAGCCCCTCGTAGGTCATGAAGACCTTGAGCGAGGTGTAGCCGTCGGCGACCAGCGCCGGCAGTTCCTGACCCAGCACCTGCGGCGTCGGATCGGTCAGGATGAGGTGGAAACTGGTATCGACGTGGCACGCGTCGTGAGCCAGCGCGTGGTAGTTCTTCAGCGCCTCGCGAAGCCCCTGCCCTTTCGTCTGGACGCAGAACGGCAGCACGGTGGTGTTGCCGCCGATCGCCGCCGAGCGCGTGCCGCTCTCGAAGCCGTCGGCCATCACCACCGGCTCCGGCTCGCCGGGCAGCGTCGACTGCGCCTGCGCGAAATGCACGTGGCTGTCGATCCCGCCGGGCAGCACCAGCAAGCCCGAGGCGTCCACGATCTCCGCCGCGTCGCCTAGCCCGGTACCGATCGCCGCGATGCGGCCGTCGCGGATCGCGAGGTCGGCCGCGAAGACGTCGGATGCGGTGGCGAGCGTGCCGCCCTTGATGATCATGTCGTAGTTGGGCAAGGTCAAAATTCCTCCGGACGGTGAACGGCCCAGCACGCGACATGCCAGACGACGACCCATGGCCCCGCGCAGAGGCCACGCGATGAGTGAAACGCGCATCCGGATGCGCGATGCAAGTCCCTTCGCGCCGTTCGGCCGGCGCCCTCAGCGTCGCAGGAGTTCGTCATGACGGCATTCGTCTTCCCGCCGCAGCAGCAGCCTGCGGTGCCCGTCGCGGGCGAGACCGCGGCGTTCCCCGTGCGCCGCATCTTCTGCGTCGGGCGCAACTACGCCGCCCATGCCCGGGAAATGGGCAAGGACCCGACGAAAGAGCCGCCGTTCTTCTTCACGAAGCCGGCGGATGCGGTGGTCGCCGACGGCGCGACCGTTCCCTACCCGCCGGAAACGTCGAACCTGCATTTCGAGATGGAACTCGTCGTCGCCATCGGGCGGGAGGGGTTTGAGGTGTCGGCCGAGCGCGCGCTGGAACACGTCTACGGCTACGCGCCGGGCATCGACCTGACCCGACGCGACCTCCAGGCCGTCGCCAAGGACATGGGCCGGCCCTGGGATTGGGCCAAGGCCTTCGACCGATCGGCGCCGGTCGGCACGATCCGCAAGGCGGCCGAGATCGGCCATCCCGCAGCGGGCCGCATCTGGCTCGCGGTCGATGGCGCCGTGAAGCAGGACGCCGACGTCGCCGACATGATCTGGCCGGTGCCGGACATCGTCGCGCATCTGACGC
>CAZVMY010000004.1:0-3638 GCA_964628955.1 uncultured Methylocystis sp. | reverse complement strand
CCGGTACGCCGGAAGGCGTCGGAGACGTGCGATCCGGACAGGCGCTGACCGGCGGGATCGCCGGCGTCGGCGAGTTGTCGATCAGGATCGGGTGAGGCGCGAGGGCCGTTCTGACGCTATCGGGCAGTCCCTCTGACCTGCCGCTGCGTTTCTCCTCCGTGCACGGTCAACGTCCGGCCCTCACTGGACCTGCCCCCATCCCTGGAGCGCGGGGAGATCGAAGGGATGACGTCGCATCTGGCAGAACTCGCCAATCCACCGTGGGCCTCGACCCCGGACCCGGCGAAAGCAGCACGGAACAGGTGACCGTCGCCCCGACTGATCAGCCCTTTGCCGGCGCCATCGCGGGCGCCCCGACCCAGGTGATGACCGGGGACGAGAGTACTGGCTCCCCGCCGCTCGGCGACCGCTACCTCAGGATGCCGCGTCTGGCGAGGTTGCGCATCAGCGCGCCGGTGCCGAAGGTCCAGGGCGGCGCGTTGTCGCTCGTCGTCATGCCGTTGACGAGCCGCCCGAGCTTGTCCGACGCGATGGTGACGATGTCGCCCTCCTTGTGCGTGAAGCCCTTGCCGGGCTCGTCACGATCCTCGACCGGGGCGAACATCGTGCCGAGATAGAGCAGGGCACCGTCCGGATACTGGTGATGCGGACCCAGCATCTGCCGCACGAGGTCCTCCGGATCGCGGGCGATCTTGGACAGGCTGGAGCGGCCTTCGAGACGGAAGCCGTCCTCGCCCTCGACCGACAGCGTCACCTCCGCCGCGCGCACGTCGTCCAGTGAGAACGCGGCATCGAAGAAGCGGATGAAGGGGCCGATGGCGGCGGAGGCGTTGTTGTCCTTCGCCTTGCCGAGGAGCAGCGCCGAGCGGCCCTCGACATCGCGCAGGTTGACGTCGTTGCCGAGCGTCGCGCCGACGATCCGGCCGGTCGAGGCGACGACCAGCACCACCTCCGGCTCGGGATTGTTCCAGGTCGAGACGCGATGCAGCCCCGCGGACATGCCGGTGCCGACGGCGGCCATCGGCGGGGCCTTGGTGAAAATCTCCGCGTCCGGCCCGATCCCGACCTCGAGATACTGGCTCCAGGCGTCCTGGGCGATCAGCAGGTCCTTGAGGCGCATCGCGGCCGGAGACCCCGGCTTCAGGCGAGAAAGATCGTCGCCGACGAGGCCGACGATCTCGCCACGGATCGCAGCCGCAGCGTCGGCGCTGCCGCGGGCCTTCTCCTCGATCACCCGTTCGAGCATCGAGACAGGGAAGGTGACGCCGGCCGCCTTGATCGCCTGCAGGTCGGGCGGCGCGAGCAGCCAGGGACGCGCGGGGTCGCGCCCGGCTTCCGGCGTGTTGGCGAGGATCGACAGCAGGGCACCCAGCGGCTCGCCGATCGCGTCGCGCACGATCGCGGCCGGATCGTCCGCCTCGCACAGGTCGCGCATGGTCGGGCAGTGCTCCGAGATGTCGAAGACGCCGTTGGCCCGGATCGCCACCACGCTGGGACCGGCGAGGTCCGGCCGCCAGACCCGCCCGGCGAGGGCGCCGGCGAAACCATCCTTCGGAAGGGTGGTCGCCGGTTCGAGGCGGATCGTTCCCATCTGAGGCTCCCCGGTCGGACATTGCACCTCTCCCGCGTTGACGGGGGACGGTCGCGACTCCTAGCCTGACAGCGTTTAGCCAAGCGCCGCGCCGCCGTCACCCGGTCGAGACTGCGGCAAGGCGAACGGGAGGATCGTCATGACCATCCATGCGCCCGTCGGCGGCCGCGTCCTGAGGCTCAACCCCGCCGACAATCTCGTCGTCGCCGTCGATCCGATCGAGCCCGGCGCCGGACCCGTCGGGGTGATCGCTCTGGAGCGCGTGCCCAGGGGCCACAAGATGGCGGTGCAGCCCATCGCCAAGGGCGAGCCGGTGCGCAAGTTCGGGCAGATCATCGGCTTCGCGCATGACGATATCGCGCCCGGCCGGCACATCCACACGCACAACTGCGATTTCGCGGCCTTCGCGCGCGATTATGCCTTCGCCGCCGACGCGAAGCCGGAAGACGTGCTGCCGCTCGCCGAGCGCGCAACCTTCGAGGGCTTCCGGCGGGCCGGCGGGCGCGCCGGCACGCGCAACTACGTCGGCATCCTCACGTCGGTGAACTGCTCGGCATCGGTCGCGCGCTTCATGGCGCAGGCGATCAACGCGTCCGGCATCCTCGCCGATTATCCCAACGTCGACGGCGTGATCCCCTTCACGCACGGCACCGGCTGCGGCCTTGCCGACAAGGGCGAAGGCTTCGAGCTGCTCCGCCGGACGCAATGGGGCTACGCCACCAACCCGAACGTCGCCGCGGTGCTGCTCGTCGGCCTCGGCTGCGAGGTGTTCGAGATCCCGCGCATGAAGCGCGAATACGGGATCGAGGAAGGCCCGCTGTTCCAGACCATGACGATCCAGGAGACCGGCGGCACGCGGAAGACGATCGAGGCGGGCCTCGCGCGCATCCGCGAGATGCTGCCGCTGGCGAACGCCGCCCGGCGCGAGACCCTGCCGGCATCGGAGCTCTGCCTCGCGCTGCAATGCGGCGGATCGGATGGCTATTCCGGCATCACGGCCAACCCGGCGCTCGGCCACGCCGCAGACCTGCTCGTCAGGCACGGCGGCACGGCCATTCTCTCGGAAACGCCGGAAATCTACGGTGCCGAGCACCTTCTGACGCGCCGCGCCGCCAGCCGCGAGGTCGGCGAGACGCTGGTCGAGATCATCCGCTGGTGGGAAGCGTACACCGCGAAGAACGGCGGCTCGATGGACAACAATCCCTCGCCCGGCAACAAGGCGGGCGGCCTCACGACCATCCTCGAGAAGGCGCTCGGTGCCGCGACCAAGGGCGGCACGACGAACCTCGTCGACGTGCTGCAGTACGCGGCACCGCTAAAGCACCGCGGCTTCAACTTCATGGACTCGCCGGGCTACGATCCGGTCTCGGCGACGGGGCAGGTGGCGTCGGGCGCCAACATGATCTGCTTCACCACCGGGCGCGGCTCGGTGTTCGGCTGCAAGCCGGCACCCTCGATCAAGCTCGCCACCAACTCGATGCTGTTCAAGCGGATGCCCGACGACATGGACATCAACTGCGGCACGATCATCGAGGGATCGGAGACGGTGCAGGCCTGCGGCGAGCGGATCTTCAGGCTGATCCTCGACACCGCGTCGGGAAAGAAGACCAAGAGCGAAGAGATGGGCTTCGGCGAGGACGAGTTCCAGCCGTGGTCGATCGGCGCGGTGATGTAAGGAGTTCCTCAGTCCCCATGTCTAAGCCTCCTGTGCTGCAGAACGGCCCGGTCTCCTATTCCGGGACGATGACGAAGATCGACGAGCTGTTCACCGCGCATAAGCTGTGGCTGGCGCCGGACAAGCTGGCGCTGGCGAGGAAGATCGCACCGGAGATCACCTGCGCCTTCACGAGCGGCCACGATCCGATCCCGGCCGAGATCCTGGATGCGCTGCCGAACCTGAAGCTGGTCGCCTGCTTCGGCGTCGGCGTCGATGGCGTCAACGTGGCCGAGCTGACCAGGCGCGGCATCGCCGTCACCAACACGCCGGATGTGCTGACCGAGGAAGTCGCCGATCTCGGTTTGGGATTGCTGCTCGCGACCGCGCGCC
>CAZVMY010000003.1:19118-28444 GCA_964628955.1 uncultured Methylocystis sp. | reverse complement strand
TGCCGCGCGATGTTTTCGATCTCGACGATCGCATCGTCCACGAGGATGCCGGTCACGAGCGTGATCCCCAGCAGGCTCACGACGTTGAGCGAGAAGCCGAGCACGTCCATGACCCAGAACGTCGGGATGATCGACAACGGCAGCGCCACCGCGGAGATCAGGGTCGCCCGCCAGTCCTTGAGGAAGATGAACACGACGATCACGGCCAGCACGGCACCCTCGAGGAGCGTCGTCATCGCCTGTCGGTAGTTACCGTAGGTCGGCCTCACCGCGTCGTCGATGATGGTGTACGTGAAGTCGGGGTTTGCCTGCCGCAGTTCGTCGATCTTTTTCTCGGCCGTGAGCTTCGCGTCATATTCGCTTGCGCCCTTCGAGCGGAAGACGCTCGCCGCGACCACCTGCGTGGTGCCGTCGAGCCGCGCGAAGGAGCGAGGCTCCTCGTAGGCGTCACGGATCTCGCCGAGTTCGCCCAGCCTGACGTCTCTGCCGCCGGGCAGCACGATCTTCGTCGCCGCGAGGCTTTCCAGCGTGCGCGACGCTGCGAGCGTCCGGATGGTCTGTTCCTTCCCGCCCACCTCGCCGCGGCCGCCGGCCGAATCGACGCTGGTCGCGCGCACCTGCTTGTTGACTTCGGCCGCGGTGATGCCGAGCGCCATGAGGCGGTCGGGATCGAGCGAGACCCGTATCTCGCGCGACACGCCGCCGATGCGGTCGACCTTGCCGATACCCTTGGCGCCCTGAAGCGCGCGCTTGACGACGTCGTCGACATGCCATGAGACCTGCTCGAGCGTCTTGCCTGGCGAAGACACGGCGTAGGTCAGGATGGCCTGGCCTTCGACGTCGATCTTCTGGATCACCGGCTCGTCGATGGTGCGCGGAAGTTCCGCCCGGATCTTGGCGACGGCGTCCTTGACGTCCTGCAGCGCCCGATCCGTCGCGATCTCGAGCCGGAACTCGGCCGCGGTGACCGACGAGCCGTCCGTCAGTGTGGAGATGATGTTCTTGATCCCGACCACGCCGGCGATCGCGTCCTCGACGCGCTTGGCGACCTGCGTCTCGAGCTCCGCCGGCGCCGCACCGGCCTGCGTCACCGAAACCGTGATCACCGGAACGTCGATGTTCGGGAACTTCGTGATCGGCAGGCTCCGGAACGAGAAGATGCCGAGCAGGCAGAGTACGATGAACAGCACGACCGAGGGCATCGGCTTGCGGATCGACCATGCAGAAAAATTGACGGCCATCGGACGTCTCCTCAGCGGGTCGCCGGCGGGACGGCGATCACGCGATCGCCATTCCGCAGAAACGTGCCGGAAATGGCAACGACCTGCTCGCCTGCGGCGAGCCCTTCGACGACCTCCGTCTGCGCGCCGGCTCTGATGCCGGGCACGATCCGGCGGGTCTCGACGATCCCGTCACGCACCACCTGGATCCGCGCACCGTCCGGCCCGGACATGACGGCCGACTGCGGCACGAGCACGCCCTCGCTGCGTGCGATCTTGATCAGCCCGCGCGCGAAGCTGCCGATCGCGATCGGCGGTGCTCCGTCGTCCCCATCCCGCCCCGTGAGATCGAGCGCGAGCCGGACGCGACCGAGGCGCGTCGTCTTGCCGACCTCCGGCGAGACGAGCCGCACCGTGGCCGACGCCGGCTTCGTCCAGCCGGCCGGGTAGACCTCGCCCTTCTGGCCGACCGAGACCCGGGCGAGGGTCGTTTCCGCAACGTCGGCCTCGAGCTCGATCGCGCCGTCGGCGATGATGCGGAACAGCGGATCGCTCGCCATCGCGGCCATGGCGCCGATCCTCGCCGTGCGCCGGCTGACGATGCCGCCGACCGGAGCCTTGATCTCGGTCCGGTTGAGGCGAATGAGAAGTTCCTGGCGCTGTGCTTCGGCAAGGCGCTTGTCCGCCTCCGCGAGACGCAGGGACTGCCGGGCGGAAGCCACACGGGCGGTCGTCGTCTGGGCCGTTGCCTGGCGCTGGTCGAACACTTCACCGGACGTGAACCCGCCCTCGCGCAGGCTCTTCGCCCGCTCGAAAGAGGCCTGAGCCTGGGCCTGATTGGCCTCGGCTTCCGCAATGCTGCTGCTCGCCTGCTGAATGGCGGCTTCGGCGCGGCCGATCTGCGCGGAATTCTGCGCGAGCGATGCCTCGAGCGTATCGCGCGCCAGCCGGGCCAGAACCTGGCCGGCCTGTACCCGATCCCCCTCCTCGACAAGGATCTCGACGATGGCAAAGCCATCGAGCTGCGATGCGACGAGCACCTCGTCCCGCGCGACGAGCGTCCCGCTAATGACTGCCGTCTGCGTGATCTGGCCGACCGCCGCCTCCACGACCGTGACCGAAGGCGCCCTCGCCTGATCGGTCGCCGCCCCCTGCGCCGACGCCCTACCGGGGAGCGCTGCCGCCCCGATGCCGAACGACAGCAGGACCCAAACGAGGGCGGGCCGTCGAAATGCCGGCGCACGTCGGCTCTGCGTCGTCATCGTCCGTTCACCCTGTCGGGCGCCCGCGCGCCGGTGACCCTCGCCACCAGCGCCAGCATTTCGTGGTGGCCGCGCTCCAGATCGAAATCGGGATCGAGCGCCTTGCGCTTGAACAGGCTGTCCGCGAGCATCATGAGAAGCCGCGCCGCCTCGGCCGGATCGGAGCTGTCGGGCAGTTCGCCGGTCGCCCGGGCACGCTCGAACAGCGCGGTGAGATGGCTTTCGATCTCGCGCTCCATGGCGAGGCACATGTCGCGCAGTGCCGTGTTGCGCGCGGCCTCTGCCCAGATTTCGAGCATGACGATGGAGCGTTCGCGGGGCTCCTCGACGAAGTGCTGCCGGCCGAGCGATGCCAGCAGGCCGAAGACGTCGGTGGACGAGCCGATCCCCGCGAAAGCGCCCGCCATCTGCTCCCTGTCGCGCTCGGCCATCCCGGCGACGATCGCGTCTTTCGAGGGGAAATATCGATAGAGATTGCCCACGCTCATGCCGGCCGCGGCCGCCACGTCGCTCATCGCGGTCCGATGAAAACCGTGGAGAACGACGCAGCGCTCGAACGCATCCAGAATGGCGTTGCGACGCTCCACCGGAACCAGGCGCTGTGCCAGCGACATTCCCGACCCTGCCTCAGGACAATGAATGAACGCTCATTCGCAGGCGTTCTGGCCAAAATCAAGGCGTAAGTGAAGAGGTCGACGGGCCCTGCATCCCGGCTGTCGTGCCGGGGACACACCGTCGGACAATGGTTGGCGCGGCTAGCGGTGGTTAACACTCCGCCCATAGCCCTGTGCTAGACAGTCCGGCATCGGTCAAATATCTCGCGTGCCCATGTACAGTTTTTCGCTGCGCGTCTGCGCCCTGGTGGCTTTTGCCGCCCTCGCCGGATGCTCGACCCTCCCGGGCGCCGGTCCGCTGGTCAGCGACATCGAATCGCAGGCCAGAACCGATCAGAATCAGCCCGACGTCGCCGCCTACGAGATCATCGACGTCGACGCTGCCGTCGCCTCGGTGCTTCGAGGCCGTCCGCAGGAATCGTTCTTCGGCCGCTTCGGCGATTATCGGGCCTCGGCGGATCTCCGGATCGGCGTCGGCGACAGCGTGACGGTGACGATCTGGGAAGCGGCGTCGGGCGGCCTGTTCTCCTCGGCCAACCTGCCCGGTCTCGCCGGCACGGGCTCCAAGAGCGTGACCATCCCCGAGCAGCTCGTCTCGCGAGCCGGTACCATCACCGTGCCCTATGCCGGAGCGATCGACGTAGTCGGGCGGACGACGCAGGACGTGCAGGCTGCGGTTGTTGCCAGGCTCGCCGGTAAGGCGATCGAGCCCCAGGCTCTCGTGACGGTATCCCGCAACCTGTCCAACACCGTCACGGTGCTGGGCGAGGTGACCGGCGGCGGCCGCGTGCCGCTGACTCTGAAAGGCGATCGCATCCTCGACGTGATCGCGCAGTCGGGTGGCGTGCGCGCCCCGCTCCACGACACGTTCGCGCGGCTCTCGCGCGGGCCCGTGACGGTAACGGTGCCGCTCCAGCGCGTGTCGTTCGAGCCGCGCGAGAACATCTTCATGCGGCCGGGCGACGTCGTGACGCTGCTTCGCGACCCGCAGAGTTTCACGGCGCTCGGCGCCACCGGCCGCAACTTCGAGATCAACTTCGACGCCGTCGGCATCAGCCTCGTCGAGGCGGTCGCCAAGTCCGGCGGCCTCAACGACCAGCGCGCCGACCCGGAAGGCGTCTACATCTTCAGGTTCGAGCCGTCATCGCTGGTCAAGGCGATCCGCCCCGAGAGCCGGCTGGCCCAGCAGCGAGACCGGCTGGTCCCGGTGGTCTACAGGGTCAATCTTCGCGACGCAGCGAGCTTCTTCATCGCCCAGAATTTCGCGGTCCGGAACAAGGATATTCTCTATGTCGCCAACGCACCCGCGACCGAACTGCTGAAGTTCCTGAACATCGTCGCAACCCTGACCGCACCGGTTTCGACCGGCGTCGGCATCGCCGCAGTCGCTCGCTGACCGTCCGTTGCCGGCCGCGGCCGGCACGAAAATTGCTGTATTTCGGCCGGCTTCCACAAAAACGTGCGCCGGTACCTCGATGCAACATTCGTTTATTTAGTGTTGAATTGCCTGCGATTTTTCGCGGTGTATCAAGGAGCGGCGGACCGATGTCGCCATGTTTGACATAGCTTCGCCTTGAGCCATGTGACGGAGTGCTCTAACCAAACCGGCTGTCGTTCGCGGCAGTGTCGCCCTCGTTCCGAAACCTGCAAGATCGAGTTTCCGTGACAAAAGCGCCTTCGATCTCCGTCATTGGGGCGGCCTGTCGCCTTCCCGGGGCGTCCAGTCTGCCAGAACTCTGGACGATGCTGGTTACCGGCCGCTGTGCCGTCTCCGCTCTGCCGCGGGACCGTTTCGCGCTCGACCGGTTCTATCACCCGCGCAAGTCCGAGCCAGGCTTCAGCTACACGTTCGCCGCCGGTGTTCTGGACGATCCCTTCGCGTTCGATCCGTCGGTGTTCGGTATCTCGCCGCGCGAGGCGGAGCAGATCGACCCGCAGCAGCGGCTGCTTCTTGAACTGGTCTGGGAGGCGCTGGAAGACGCCGGCATCGCCCCGTCGAGCACCAGCGGCAAGGAGATCGGCGTTTTCGCCGGCGCATCGGGCCTCGACTATGGCGCACGCCAGATGGCCGATCCGGCGCTGATCGACGCGCATTTCATGGCCGGCAACACGCTCTCCAACATCTCCAACCGCATTTCCTACATCTACAACTGGCACGGGCCGAGCTTCACCGTCGACACGGCCTGTTCGTCCTCCATGGTCGCGCTGCATCAGGCAGTGCAGGCGCTGGAACTCGGGACGATCGACATGGCCGTCGTCGCCGGCGTGAACCTGCTCGCCAGCCCGTCGCCCTTCATCGGCTTTTCCCGGGCCAGCATGCTGTCGCCGACCGGATTGTGCAGGCCGTTCTCCGCGGAGGCGGACGGCTACGTCAGGGCCGAGGGCGGCGTCGTGCTTCTGCTGGAGCGCGCCGACACGAACGGCGCGGCGCCGCGGCGTATCCGCGGCGAGATCATCGGCACGGCCGTCAACTCGGACGGTCGCACCGCCGGTCTGACCCTCCCGTCCGGAGAGGCGCAGCGCCGTCTCCTGGAGGACCTTTACGGCGACTGCGAGATCGATCCGAAGGTCTTGTCCTTCGTCGAGGCGCACGGCACCGGGACCAGAGTCGGCGATCCCGCCGAGGCATTCGCCATCGGCAAGGCGCTGGGCCAGTCGCGGACCGCCGCGCTGCCGGTCGGCTCCATCAAGTCGAACATCGGGCATCTCGAACCTGCGTCCGGACTGGCCGGCATTCTGAAGAGCCTGCTCGCCTTCGAGCACGGCGTGTTGCCGCCGTCCCTGCATCTCGACGCGCCGAACCCCGATATCGATTTCGAGGACCTGAACCTCGCTCCGGCGAAGGATGCGGTCGCGCTCGCTCCGGCGAACGGCCGCCTGTATGCGGGCGTGTCGTCTTTCGGTTTCGGCGGCACCAATGCCCATGCCGTCCTGCGCGGACCGGCGAGGGCCATTCCTGCCGAGACGACGGGCAACGCCCGGCTTCTGATGTTCTCGGCGCAGAGCCAGGAGGCCCTCGCGGCGCTCGCGGGACGGTACGCCGAAGCGGTCGAAACGGGCGTTACGCCCGGCCTGCTGGCTGGCGCCGCGGCCCGGGGCCGCGACCTGTTGCCGGCCCGGCTCGCTCTGCCGCTCGCGGAAGGCATGCCGGTTGCGGCTGCGCTACGCGGCTTCGCGACGGGCGAAGCGACGCCGTCGGCCGTCGCCGCCAAATGCACGGGCAAGGACCGCAAGGTTGCTTTTGTCTACTCCGGCAACGGCGCGCAGTTCGCCGGCATGGGCAGGGCCGCCTTCGCCACGAGCGCGACGTTCCGCGACCGGTTCCGGGCGATCGATGCCCTGCTGTCACCGCTGGCGGGCTGGTCGCTGGAAGAAAAGCTCGCCGATCCGGACCTGACCGAGGCGCTTCAGATGACGTCGGTCGCGCAGCCGCTGCTGTTCGCGATCCAGTCCTCGCTGACCCACGCCCTGGCGGAAGCCGGGCTGGTGCCCGATTGCGTGTTCGGGCACAGCGTCGGCGAGGTCGCGGCGGCAGAAGCGTCGGGCGCGCTCACGCTCGAGAATGCCGTCCGTCTCATTCACTGGCGCAGCGTCCATCAGGAGGCGGCGCGCGGCCTGGGAGCCATGGCCGTGCTCATGCTCGACGAGCCGGGCACCCGCGCGTTCCTGGCCGAGCACGACCTCGAAGAGATCGATGTTGCGGCCTGCAACGGACCGCGCTCGACCACGGTCTCCGGCACCGAAGCCGCGATCCGGCAGGCGCTGCAGGTGGCGCGCAAGCGGCGTGTCGTCGGCCGCCGGCTGGATCTGGATTACCCCTTCCACTCGCGGCTCCTCGCTGGCCTCGAGACGCCGCTGACGGCGGCCCTGACGAACGTCACGCCCGGCGCGACGGCCATCCCATTCATCTCGACCGTGACCGGCGGCGTGCTCGACGGGCGCGACCTCGATGCGCGCTACTGGTGGCGCAACGTCCGCGATCCGGTGCGCTTCGGCGAAGCGGCGGCGGCGGCGCTCGCGCGCAACTGCGGCGTGTTCCTCGAGATCGGACCGAAGCCGATCATGACAGGCAACTTGACGGAGATCCTGTCCGCGGCCGGTACGGACGGCGCCGTGCTCGCGACCCTGGACCAGAACGACGAACAGGGCCTCGACCCGGTCGCTCGCGCCGTCGCCCGCGTCGTGGTCCACGGCGGCATCGTGGATGCCCGGACCGTGTTCGGCGACGCGTCGACCAACCTCATCGACCTGCCGACCTACCCTTGGCAGCATCGGACCTTCACGATCCCCGTGTCGAACGAGGCGGTCGACAACTGGGGTATCCGGCCGCGCCATCCGCTGATCGGCGGCCGGGTCACGGACGGGCAGCTCGAATGGCGCACGTTCCTCGACGCCAGCGTGGTTCCCTACCTGGCCGACCACCGGATCGACGGCGACGTCGTGGTGCCGGGAACCGGCCTGCTCGAGATGGTTCTGGCCGCCGGCCGGGAGTGGCTCGGCGACGGTCCGCTCATGGTCGAGGATTTCGACATCCTGCGCGCGCTCATGCTGCCGGACGACGGCATGCGCGAGGTCGCCGTGCGCATCTCCGCCGAGACGAAGACGGTCGAGATTCTCAGCCGCAGGCGGCTCGGCGAGCAGGAATGGTCGCTGCACGCGAAGGGCCGCGTGAGCCGGCCGCGCCGGGCGGCGCAGGCCGCGCCGAAGGTGCCGCCGGGCGGCCATGCCTACGACATTGCCGACATCTACGAGCGTGCGAGGCGGTCGGGCCTCGGCTACGGTCCGGAGTTCCGCCGCGTCAGGTCCGCGCGCCGGATCGGCAGCCTGATCGACATCGACCTTCTCCCTCCGCCCGAAGGCAACGGGCTCGCCGCGCTGCCGCATATCCTCCATCCGGCCGTGTCGGACGCGACCCTGCATCCGATCTTCATGGCGTACGATCCGGTCTACAAGGGCGCCCGGCGCGCCTATCTGCCGGAACGGTTCGGCGTCGCCTGTATCTATCAGCCGGGCGTGCCGTCGGCGCGGGCGACGATCCGCATCGACCGCCAGACCGACCGGTCGATCGTGATCAGCGCGACGTTCCTGGCCGGTGAAGGCAGCGTGGTCGCGACCTTTGAAGACGCGCGCTCGCGCTCGGTATTCCTCGCGCGCAGCAACGACAGCAACGTGTTCTTCCGGACGGTGGTCGAACCCGTCGCCGGATCGGGCGCCCCGCTCGGCATCCGCACCGGTATCGACGGCCTGCTCTCGGTTCAGCCGGCGCCGACCGGACCGCGGGAGGACTGGCTGTTGCTGTCGGCCTTCGCCCGCGCGCTCACCCACGAAACCTTCGCGGACATCGCGGACGGGCGGCGGCTGGTGCTCGACGACCTCGTCGCGTCCGGACGGCTCGCCGCACAATCGGTGCCGATGGCGTCGTCTCTGCTGTCGGGGATGGCCGCAGCCGGTCTCGCAACCGAAACCACCGAGGGCTGGATGCTGGCGGCCGAAAGCGGCCTGCCACCATCCGACATCATCCTGCGGACGCTCATCGCCGATCACCCCAGCCGCAGCGTCGAGACGCTGATGGCCGCGACCGTGTCGCGCGCGCTCGCCGGCCATCTCGCGACCGGAGAACCGATCGCGTACCGCGCCGCTCTGATCGAGCAGTTCGAGACCGTATCGCTGTTCGTCGGGCCGGGGCTCGACATCATTCGCGACGTCGTCAACGAACTCGCCGACCGGCTCGAGCCGGGCGTCCTCAACATCCTGATCTCGGAGCCGGGCGCGCTCGGCATCATCCGGGCGCTTTCCCCTCTCGTCGACGCGGGCAAGGCCAGCCTCACGATCGTCGGCACCGACCAGAAGAAGCTCGCTTCCCTGGAGATGCGCCTGTCGCGCACCACCGGCATTCAGTTCGTCACGCTCGGCCAGGACGGCGTCGATCTGGGCAGCCAGACCCGGTTCCATATCGGCATCATGAACGGTCTGCGTGCCCTGCCTGCCATGGCGCTCGCCGAAGCGATGACCCATGCGGTGGCCGACGGCGGCGCGATACTGGCTCTGCAGCCCGAGCCGGACCACGTCCTGGACTTCCTGATGGGCGCAACGGCCGACTGGTTCGCCGGATCGGCCGTGCCGAACCTGCCAGTCGGCCCCCTCGCCACGGCAGCCGAATGCGCGAGCTTCCTGCAGGCGGCCGGACTCACCGACGTCGTCAGCCGTCCTATCGCGGCTTCCCTGCCGGC
>CAZVMY010000003.1:0-19108 GCA_964628955.1 uncultured Methylocystis sp. | reverse complement strand
GGGACACCGGCCCGGCACGAACACACCGCCGCCGCCGAGCCGGCGTCGCCGGTCGTGGTCTTCTGCGACCGTTCGGGTCGCATGGATCATCTCGGTACGCCGCTCGCGGATGCGTTCCTGCGGCGCGGCCGTCACGTCAGCCACGTCACGCCGCCGGTCGAGGGCAATGCGCTGGTGCTGCGCACGACCCCGATCGCCGCAGACGACGCGGCCGCGTGGCAGGAGCTGATTTCCGGGCAGCCGGGGACCGCCGCGGACGGTCCGGTTGCGGTGATCCACGTCGCAGACATCGCGCCGCGGAACCCGGCGCATTCGATCGAGAACAGGATCATGACGGCGGCGGCCCTCCTCGAGGGTGCGCGCGCCAGCGAACGGCCCGTGCAGGTCTGGCTGGTGACCCGCGGCGCGGCACCCGATCTTGACGACCCGGCGACCTGCGATCCCGCCGGGGCCGGTCTGTGGGCCTTCGGCCGGGTTGCCTGCAACGAGTATCCGGATGTCGATATCCGGCTGCTCGACGTCGCCCCCGATCTTTCGGTGCCCGACGCCGTGCGAAGCCTGGCCGAACTCGTGGCGCGCCCGCGCAGCGAGACCGAACTGTTGCTGAAATCCGACGGGCTGCACGCGGTCCGCGCCAAGCGCGGCCTGCCGCCACCGGCCCGCACGGCACGCGATTCCGACAAGGGGCTGCGGCTCGATTTCCTGACGCCGGGCTCGTTCGATCACCTGATCTGGCGGGAGATCGACCGGGTCGCTCCGGGCGAAGACGAGGTCGAGGTCGCGGTGGAGGCGAGCGGCCTCAACTTCCGCGACGTGATGTTCGCGATGGGCGTCCTGACGGACGAGGTGCTGGAACACGGCTTCACCGGCCCGGTGCTCGGGTTCGAATGCGCCGGCCGCGTCGAGCGCGTCGGCGAGGGCGTGAAGCACATCAAGCCGGGCGACCGCGTCATGACCTTCGCGCCGGGCGCTTTCGGAACCCATGTCACGGTTCCGGGCTCGGTGGTCGCGCCGGTTCCCGGTGGCCTGACGGCCGAGGCAGCCGCGACCATCCCGGTCGCGTTCCTGACCGCCTGGTACAGTCTGATGCATCTGGCCCGCCTAAAGCGCGGCGAAACGGTGCTCATTCACGGAGCGGCCGGCGGCGTCGGCCTCGCAGCCATGCAGATCGCGCATTGGCGCGGCGCACGCGTCATCGCCACCGCCGGCGCCGACGACAAGCGTGCGCTCGTCGACCTGCTCGGCGCGGAGATGGTGCTCGACTCACGCAGCCTCGCCTTCGCGGACGAGATCCGCGAGCGGCTCGGCGGTGTCGACGTCGTCCTCAACTCGCTCTACGGCGATGCGATGGAAGCGAGCCTGAAGGCGCTGAAGCCGTTCGGGCGCTTCATCGAACTCGGGAAGCGCGACTACGTTCAGAACACCTCGCTCGGCCTGCGGCCGTTCCGGCGGAACCTGACCTACTTCGGCGTGGACGTCGATCAGCTGCTCCTCCACGACGCGAAGCTCGCGAGCCGGCTGTTCAAGGACATCTCCGACAAGTTCGCCGCCGGCCGGTTCAGCCCGCTGCCGTTCCGGGCGTTCGAGTCGGAGGAGGCCGGCGCGGCGATGCGGCTGATGCAATCGGCTGGCCACATCGGCAAGATCGTGGTGCGGCCGCCAGCCAACGCCTTCGCGACCTCGGCGGCCGTGCGTCCCTTCAAGGCCAGCCCGAACGGCGTGCACGTCGTCGCCGGCGGCACGGGCGGTTTCGGCTTCGAGGCGGCACGGTGGCTGGCCCGCAACGGCGCGCGCCGGATCGTCGTCGCGTCGCGCCAGGGCCGCCTCAAGCCGGAGGCCGAAGCGGCCGCGAAGGCGCTCCGCGAGTCCGGCGTGCAACTCTGGGTCGAGCCGGTCGATCTGGCGCAATCGGCCTCCGTCCAGACTCTCGTGCGCCGGATCGAGGAGCGCTGCGGCGAAATCGCCGGCGTGATTCACGCGGCGATGGTACTGGACGACGGGCTGATCAAGAGCCTCGACCGGCAGCGGATCGCCGCCGTGCTCGCCCCCAAGGTGGCGGGCGCGCTCAATCTGGAACTGGCGCTGCGTGGCCGCGATCTCGACTACTTCGTCTTCTTCTCGTCCGCGACCACTCTGGTCGGGAATCCTGGACAGGCGAGCTACGTCGCGGCGAACGGCTTCATGGAGGGGCTGGCGCGCCGACGCCGGGCGGCGGGCCTGCCCGCGCTCGCCGTGGCCTGGGGCGCGATCGCGGACGCGGGCGTGCTCGCCCGCGATGCCGAGAAGAGCGGCAAGCTCGCCAAGCGCATCGGCCGCACAGGGTTGTCCGCCGAGAACGCGCTCGACCATCTCGGCCAGCTCCTGTCGCAGAAGGACGGCGACGGCGTCGCCGTCTGCGCCAAGATCGACTGGAGCCTCGCCACCCAGGAACTGAAGGTCCTGAAGTCGCCGACCTTCGCCGACCTGGCACAGCGTCGGACCGCGGAAGCCGGCTCAGAATCGCTCGATCTCGCGCGGATGATCGAGGGCCGGTCGGATGTCGAGGCCCGGGCGATCGTCGCGGACGTGGTTGCGGCTCAGGTCGGCCGCATCCTCCGCCTGCCTGCCGCCGAGATCGATCCGAAACGGCCGCTCTCGGAGCTCGGCATGGACTCGCTCATGGGGCTGGAGCTGCGCATGAGCTTCGAGGAACAGTTCGGCCTCGAACTGCCGATCGTGGCGCTCAGCGCCGGCCGGTCGCTCAACGACGTCGCCACCCGCATCGTCGCGGAGTTGCGCGGCGGCGCCGGCGAGACGACCGAACCCGCCCATGAAAGCGCCGCTGAACTGGCGCGCAGGCATGGCGTCGACGCGGACGTTCCGGTCGACCTCAGCATCGTCGCCGAAACGGCCATGGCGCCGGAGCGGCAGGAACGGAGGCTCGCCCAGTGACGGAACGACGCGGAATCGAGGCCCTGACCGGCAGCGCGAAATCCGCGCTGCTGCAATCGCTGACGCAGAACGCCGCCGCGCCGGCACCGCGTCCGGCCGTCACGCGGCTGACGCCGAAATCGGGCCCGAAGGTCTGGGACACGTCGTTCGAGACGCTGCCCGGCTTCCGCGAGATGCGCACCCAGCAGGCCGCCGCGGAGATGTTCGGCATCGCCAACCCGTTCTACCGCGAGCACGGAACCAAGGCAGGCGCCACAAGCGTGATCGGCAACTGGCCGGTCGTGAACTTCGCATCCTATGATTATCTCGGCTACAACGGCGATCCGCGTGTCACCGGAGCGGCCAAGACGGCGGTGGACAGCTGGGGCACCAGCGTTTCGGCGAGCCGGATCACGGCCGGAGAACGGCCGTTCCACAAGCTTCTCGAGCAGGATATCGCGGCGCTCTACGGCGTCGAGGACGCGCTCGTCTTCGTCAGCGGCCACGCCACCAACATCTCGACGATCGCGGCCCTTGCCGGCCCCAAGGACCTCGTCGTCCATGACGAACTGATCCACAACAGCGCCGTCGTCGGCGTCCAGGCGTCCGGCGCCCAGCGTCGGATCTTCCCGCACAACGACCTCGATGCCCTCGACGTCATGCTGACGCGCGAGCGGGATCGCTACGACCGCGTGCTGATCGTGACGGAAGGGCTGTTCTCCATGGATGGAGACGTGCCCGACCTACCACGGCTGATCGAGATCAAGCAGCGGCACGGCGCCTGGCTGATGATGGACGAGGCACATTCCCTGGGCGTCGTCGGCCGCAGGGGCTTCGGCCTGCACGACCACTTCGACATCGACCCCCAGGCCGTCGACATCTGGATGGGGACGCTGTCGAAGACGCTCGTCAGTTGCGGCGGCTACATCGCCGGCAGCCACGCGCTGATCGACTATCTCAAGTTCAAGGCGCCGGGCATGGTCTATAGCGTCGGGATGCCGGCCTCGGCAGCCGCCGCGGCCCATGCCGCGCTGCGGCTCCTCAAGTCCGATCCTGGCCCGGTCGAGCGCCTTCAGGCGAACGGCAAACTGTTCCTCACTCTGGCCAAGAAGGCCGGCCTGAACACAGGACCGAGCGTGGGTCTTGCGATCACGCCGATCATCATCGGCGACTCGCTCAAGACCGTCATGCTGGCCGAGGCGCTGCTGAAGGCCGGCATCAACGCATTTCCGATCATCCCGCCCGCCGTGCCGGAGCGTGGTGCCCGGCTGCGGTTCTTCATTTCGGCCAGCCACGAGCGCGAACAGATTGAGCGCACCGTCGCGGTGGTCGCAGAAGAACTCGGACGCCTGTCACCGCCGCTGCGCAGCGTCGGCGCCTGATCAGGGCGGGGTAGCCGTCAGGATCGGACGTCGGCCCGGAACAGTTTCGCGACCACCCATCGCCTGACGCTTCGCGGCACCAGGGCACCCAGCCGGACCGCCACGACCAACTGCCAGGGAAACGCGACCAACGCCCGTCCGGCCTCGACGGCAGCGGCGATCCGTCGGGCCGCATCATCGGCCGAGAGCTCGAATGGCCGCCAGCCCCGATACCGTTCGGCCATGCCCGTCCGCACGAAGCCGGGGCACGCGATGGTCACGGAGAGGCCCGATCGCGCGAGCGTCGGTGCGATCGCCTCGCCCCAGGCGAGCAGCCCGGCCTTCGAGGCGCTGTAGGCAGGCTGATCCGGGACCGGGCTGAGCGCCGCCAGCGATGAGACGAGAAGAACGACGCCCCGGCCGCGGCCGGCCATCGACCCCGCCAACAGCGAAACCGTACCGATCGCTCCCTCCAGATTGATCCGCAGCTGCGCGATGGCGGCCTCGAGCGGTTCGACCGGCGCCCCAGGCGGCAGGCTGGCCTCGATTCCGGCATTGGCGATCACCAGATCGACCGGGTGCCGGCTGTCGAACGCATGGAGCGCCGCGCCGAGCGCCGCCTCGTCCCGGACGTCGAGCCTGGCCGTTTCGCAGGTCGAGCCCTGCGCCATGCAGGCGGCGGCGACGGCGGCCAGCCTGCCGGCGTCCCGTCCGATGATCAGAATCGCCCTCCCCGGCGCGGCGTAGTGCAGCGCCAGCGCCCGACCGATCCCGTCGGAGCCACCCGTCACGACGATCGAACGGAACCGGCTCACGCCGTCGTTCCTGCGCAAACGAGATCGCCGACGGCACGACGCAGCGGCTGGATGCCGCTGTCCGCATGCCGCGTCGGATGCACGCGGTTGGTGAGGAGCGTCCAGGCCAGTCCCGCCTCGCGGCTAATCCACAGGCCGGTGCCGGTGAAACCGGTGTGGCCGATCGTGCCGGGCATCGCACGATCGCCTCCCGACCAGCCGGCATGCGCGAGTTCCCAGCCCAGCGTGCGCGTCGGAGCCTGCGGCTCGAAAACCAGCCCGCCGACGCTGTCGGGCAGCAGACGGCCGGTGAGCGTCGCTTCGGCAAAGTCGAGCACGCCGTCGACGGTCCCGAACAGACCCGCGTGTCCGGCGGCGCCGCCGAGCGCATGGGCATTCTCGTCGTGCACGAGGCCGCGCATCACCCGGCCGCGCCAGCTGCACCGCTCCGTCGCCGCGCAGGCCAGCGGATCCGGGGCGAACGCGAGCCCCGACGGCAGCGGCCACGACGGCAGCCCGCGGCCGGTCAGCCGCTCGAGCGCGATGCCGAGCAGGATGAAGTTGACGTCGGAATAGACCGGTGGTCCCGGCCGCCACTCGCGCTGGAGCACGAACGCCTTCAGCGTCTCGGGATCGTCGCCATAGGTGTAGATCGGTTCGACGGCGGGCAGATGCGTGAGGTGCGACAGGCACTGGCGAACGGTGATGCGCCGCTCGGCGGCGGCCATGTCGTACTGCCGCAGATCGGGGATCGCCACGACGAGCGGGTCGTCGAGGCCTATCCGCCCGCGTGCGACGAGCCGCAGGATTTCGGTCGTGGTGAAGATCACCTTGGTCAGCGAGGCGAGGTCGAACCAGGTGCCGGCCACGATGGGATCCTGAACCGGCTCGCGCTGGGCGAGACCCGCGAGACGCGTCGCGCGGCGGCCATCGGACGTGACGATGCCGAGAACCGCGCCGGGAATGCGACCTTCGCCGACGGCATCGGCGACAGGGCGGAACGCGGCTTCCGCCAACGCCTCGGGATCGACGGGGGACCGGCGTTCCGGCGATGGCTCAGGCCGCACGGGACAGTTCGCCACCCGGCATCGGCCGCGGCACGCCGGTCGTGGTCGGCAGGCTCAGCGGCATCCCCGCTTTCGACCGCACGGCGAGATAGGCGAAGCACTGCGCTTCGAGGAAGTCTCCATCCCAGCCGACGGCCTCCACCGGCTCGACCGGAACGGCGAGCCGTGTCGCCAGCCGGCTCATGAAGAACGCATTGTGCCGCCCGCCGCCGGTCACGAGCCAGCGCCGCGGCGGTTTCGGCACGTGCCGCAGCGCATCCGCCACGGATTCGATCGTGAAAGCGGCGAGCGTCGCCACCGTATCGGCGGGCGAGAGCCCTTCGACGATGGCAGCACGGGCATGGAAATCGTTACGGTCGAGGGATTTCGGCGGCGGCCGGTCAAAGAACGGGTTCGCCATGAAGGTGCGCACGCGCGCCTCGTCCACCTGCCCCGACGCCGCGATGGCGCCACCCTCGTCATACGGGCGGCCGAAGCTCCGGAGCACGAAATCGTCGATGAGCGCGCTGGCCGGCCCGGTATCGAACGCGATGGCGACCCCGTCGTCGACATAGGTCACGTTGCCGACGCCGCCGAGGTTCAGCACCATGAGCGGCCGGGCGAGAGGCTGCGCCAACGCCACGTGATAAAGCGGAGCGAAGGGCGCGCCCTCGCCGCCGGCGGCCACGTCCGCGTGACGGAAGCGGCTGACGGTGTCGATGCCGGTCAGCCGGGCCACCGCGCCGCCCTGCCCGAGCTGCCGCGTGAAGCGCCGCTCCGGCCGATGGTAGATCGTCTGTCCATGCAGACCAATCAGAGACACCTTCCCCCGGTCCAGGCCGTGTGCTGCCATGAAGGCGCTGATCGCGCCCGCGTGGGCTTCGGTCACACCTCGGTCAAGGTCTTCGAGGGGCGCCTTCTCGGCGGCGACGGCATCGGCGGCCACGTCGAGCAGCCGTTTCCGGAGTTCGCCGGGATAGGGGTAGGTCTGGCCCGGCCCCGGACGCACGATCCGGTCGCCATCGGTCTCCACGACCGAAACGTCGATGCCATCCATCGACGTGCCGCTGATGACGCCGACGGCGCGGATCAGGTCCCTCTCGGTCACGGTCGTTCTCCCGATTCGAGGCTTGAAAGTGGTATTATAATGGCACTATCCTCGTCCGATCAAAAGGGAGGGACGAACCATGTCCACGTCGCATATCCGCGGGCCTGCCCCGCGCACCTCGGGCATCGTCGCGCTGCTGCTTGCCTGCTTCGTCATGTCGGCGACGGCGTCGACGGCGCGGGCGCAGGTGCTCGAAGCCGCGATCGACCAGTCTCCTGCCGGTCTCGATCCCCACATCACAACTGCCTTTGCCTCGTTCCAGCTCGTCAACGGCACGATTTACGAGGGACTGACCGCCGTCGACAAGGACCTGCGGATCGGCCCTGGCCTCGCCGACTCCTGGACGGTCTCTCCGGACGGACTGACCTACACCTTCAAGCTGCGTCCCGCCGTCACCTTCCACAACGGTGCGCCGATGCAGGCAGCCGACGTCGTGGCCAGTCTGATGCGGGTTACGGCCAGGGAGATCGCTTCGCCGCTGGCCAGCAGGCTGGCCGCCATGGCGTCCGTGAAGGAGGTCGATCCGGCGACCGTCGAACTGACGCTGAAGGAGCCGTCGGCGCCACTCCTGACGTCCCTCGCGACGATCGCGATCGTGCCCCGCGGCTTCGTCTCCGACAAGGACGGGCTGCAGAAGCAGCCGGTCGGAACCGGCCCGTTCAGGTTCGCCGAATGGCAGCCGAACGGCTTCATCCGGCTGGAGAAGCACGCCGGCTACTGGAAGCCGGGCCAGCCGAAGCTCGACGGCGTGAAGTTCAACATCGTGCCGGAATCCGCGACCCGTCAGGTCGGTCTGGCGAGCGGCCAGTATGTGATGCTGCCGAACATCGACGCGGCCACGGCGGCGCAGATCAGGACCCGGCCGGGCGTGAAGCTCGCCGAGACGCTCGAACTCGCCTACACGCTGGTCGGCTTCAACACCTCGAAACCGCCCTTCGACAACGCCAAGGTGCGTGAGGCGGCGAATTATGCGCTCGATCGCGGCCAGATCGTGCAAGCGGCCCAGTTCGGCGCCGGCGTACCGGGCGGACCGCTTTCGCCCGCCCTCAAGGATTGGGCCGTCAACGTCTCGGCGTTTCCCTGCTACAAGCCCGACCCCGCCAGGGCGATGGCGCTGCTCAAGGAGGCGGGCGTCGCCACCCCGCTTGCGGTGACCATGCACGTGCTGCCGCGCCAGGACATCAAGGACATCGCCCAGGTCGTGCAGGCTCAGCTGGACAAGGCCGGCTTCAAGGTCGAGCTCAAGAACCAGGAGCTCGGACAGTTCATCCAGGACTGGCGCAACAGCGCCTTCGAGATGTTCGCCTCGACGAATGCCGGCAGCCCCGACCCGGACGATTATTTCTATCGCACCTTCCGGACCGGTGGCTCGACCAACGTGTTCAAGTACTCGAACGCGGCGGTCGACAAGCTGCTGGACGAAGCCCGCGCCAGCCTCGATCCGGCCAGGCGGAAAGCAGCCTACGACGAGGTGCAGAAGACGCTCGCCTGCGACGGGCCGATCGCACATCTCACCTACGGCCAGCTCTTCACCGCGACCCGCGCCAACGTCGAGGGCTTCGACATCATCGCCAACCGGTCGCTTTCGAGCCTCGCCGCCGTTGGCCTCGCCCGATAGGCCGACGGTGCGCGCGCTCGGCTCGCACCACGGTTGCAGGCCTCCCCCGCATGCCGGGGGAGGGACGCGCGGTACCGCGAACCGGGTGTGAGCCATGGCCCGCCGTCTCGTCGACCGTACGCTCGATCTACTCTTCGTCTTGTTCGGCGTCTCGGTCCTCGTTTTCCTGATGATCCGGTTCATTCCGGGTGACGCCGTCGCGATCATGCTGGGCGCCAACACCGAAGTGACGCCGGAACGCGTCGCCGAGATCCGCGCCCGCATCGGCCTCGACCGGCCGGTGATCGACCAGTATCTCGCCTGGGTCGGCAGCGCGCTGGCCGGCGACCTCGGCCGCTCGCTATGGACCGGCCGGCCGGTCGCGGAGGAAATCCGCGCCCATGTCGTGCCGACCCTGGAACTCACCACGCTGGCCCTGCTGCTCGGCGCCGGCCTCGCGGTGCCGACCGGCTGCCTCATGGCCCGCCTGCGGGGCGGGGTCTGGGACGGGGTGCTCAGGATCGTGACCGTGATCGGTCTGACGATCCCCTCGTTCTGGTTCGGCATCGTCGCGATCCTCGTGCTGCTCACCGTCGCTCCCACGGTGCAGGCTCTGGGCTACGTGCCGTTTGTCGAAGACCCGGCCGGCAATCTCGCCCGCATGCTGCTGCCGGCCGTGGCGCTGGCGCTGCCGATCGTCGCCAACCTGTCGCGACTGGTGCGGTCGGCGATGCTGGACGCGCTGCAGCAGGACTACGTGCGTACCGCGCGGGCCAAGGGGTTGAGTGAGGCCCGCGTGGTCTACGTCCATGCGCTCCGCAACGCGCTGATACCCTTCGTCACCAGCGTCGGCATCACGACCGGCTATCTCCTCGGCGGCGCGATCGTCGTCGAACAGGTCTTCGCGATCCCCGGCCTCGGCCGGCTGATTCTCGGCGCCATCGCGGAGCGCAACTACCCCCTCGTCCAGGCGACGATCCTCGTCGTCGCGATCGGCTTCGTCATCGTGAACTTCGTGGTCGATCTGCTTTATGCCGCGATCGACCCGCGCGTCCGGGCCTGAGGCTTGCGCCTTCTCCTCGAAAGACCGCTGCTCGGTTTCGCCCTGGTCCTCGTGACGGCGCAGGTGCTGGCCGCGGCGGCCGCCAGCCTCGTGTCGCCGTATGATCCCCTGGCCCAGGACATCCTCGCGCGCCTTTCCGGCCCGTCGCCGACGCATTGGCTCGGCACGGACCAGTTCGGCCGCGACGTGCTCTCGCGCATCATCCACGGCTACCGCGCGTCGCTCGCCGTCTCGGTCGTCGCCGTGGGGCTGGCGCTCGCGGCGGGTGGCACACTGGGGCTGGTCGCGGCCTATTATGGCGGCTGGACCGACCGGATCCTGATGCGTCTGATGGACGTGCTCTTCGCCTTCCCCGTCCTGCTTCTGGCGATCGGCGTCGTAGCCGTTCTCGGATCCACTGCGTCGAGCGCCGCGATCGCCATCGCGGTCGTCTATACGCCGATCTTCGCGCGCGTGCTGCGCGGGCCGGCGCTCGTAGTCTGCGGCAGCGAATACGTGACGGGAGCCAGGGCGATCGGCGCCTCGGACCTGCGCATCCTGTCGCGTCACGTCCTGCCGAACCTCGCGAGCGTCATTCTGGTGCAGACCAGTCTGCTGCTGTCGGCGGCGATTCTCGTCGAGGCGTCCCTGGGGGTCCGCGGCCGCGGGTCCCACCCGCCCACCCCCCCCCGCGGCCGGAGGCGGGGGGGGGGGCGCCACGTCCAGCTGCTCGCCCCGTGGAGCGCGATCTTCGCGGGCGTCGCGATCGTGTTCCTCGCTTTCGGCTTCAACCTGCTCGGCGATGCCCTGCGCGACACGCTCGACCCCCGGCTCCGTGGCGAGCGATGATCGTGCGGGCGGCGACGATCGAGGACGTGCCGCTCCTGGCGGGCATCGCCGCCCGCGCCTATCGCTGGACGTTCGGACCGATCGTGTCGAAAGCCGTGCTCGATCAGCGCGGCCCGGCGTTCTTCAGGAGACGGTTTCGGGACGCCCTGCCATCACTCGCCGTGGCGGTCGACGCGGATCGGCCAGTCGGCTTCGTGCTGGTGACCTTGCCGAACGTAGACATGCTGTTCGTCGATCCGCCGCGGATCGGCTCGGGCGCCGGCCACAAACTCCTGGCTCACGCTGAAAGCATCGGCGCCAGAACGCTCGAATGCTTTCGCGACAACCACGCCGCCCGCGCCTTCTACGAGCGGCAGGGCTGGCGCATGACCCGCCATTACGAACGGGATTTCGTCGGCGAGCGCCACGCCTTCGTCTGGTTCGAGAAGCCCGACGTGGGCGAACCTCTGCCTCCGGCCTGAGCGTCAGATGCCCTCCGCCGCCAGACGGGCCGCCGCGAAGGCCGCATCGATCTTGGCGAGCGAGACGTCGCTTTCGGCCGGGAGCGTCGCGCGGAAGGCCGCGAACACCGCCGGATGCAGATTGGCGGTGCCGCCGGAGAGCGCGGTCGGCAGATCGCCGACCCGCGCCCGCAGCCTGAGCGCGAGCTGGCCGAGTTCGCGGCCCGCATCCGTCAGGAGCCCGATCGCGGTCGGGTCGCCCGCCGCGGCGGCTTCGGCAACGAACCGCGAGAGACCGGCGATCTGGCCGCGTTCGCCGCCATAGACGAAGCGCCGGACTTCGTCCCAGCTCGTCCCGCCGGCGCCACGGCCCAGCGCCACGCCCAGAGGCGTCGCCCAGCCAGAGCCGTCCAGCTCGTCCTCCATGCGCAGGACGACGCGCAGAGCCTCCTTGGCGAGCCAGAAGCCCGAACCCGCATCGTCGATCAGGAAGCCGCGCCCGCCAACCCGCATCGCGACGTTGCCCGTGGTGAGGTGATACCCGACCGAACCGGTGCCGCTGTAGATGAACACGCCCTCGCCCGGCTGGAAGCGGGCGCGATAGGCGATCCACATGTCGTCTGCCACGAACACCTGCCCGGTCGGCAGCCCGAAACACGTGGCGAGCATCGACGAAATGAGCGCCTCCGCCGGCGTGCCGCGATTGAGCCCGGTGATCCCTGCGGTGATCGCCGTCGGCCGGCAGTGCTGCAGCACCGCGTCGGAGAGATGCTCCAGCCCATCGAAGGCGCGCTTGCGCTGCGCGGCCGTGAACAGATGCCCCGACACCGGATCGACGGTGCCGTTGGCGACGCTCGCGCCGCCAGCGTCCACGACAGTCCAGCGGGTGGAGGTGCCGCCCGCGTCGATGCCCAGTCCGAAACGCATCAGCTTCCCCTTCCCGAGACCCAGGTCTGCAACACCCGCCCTTCGGCCGACAGCGCGACCAGATCGGCGCGATATCCCGGCGCGATGCGGCCGATGCGGTCGTCCAGCCCGAGGAACCGCGCCGGTGTGAACGACGCCATCGCGAGCGCGGCGGCTTCCGGAATGCCCAGTCGCCGGACGCAGTGCCGGACGGCCGCGGCCATGTCGAGCGCGGCACCGGCCAGCGTCCCGTCCTCGGTGAGGCAGCGCCCGTCGGTAACGACGATCCGGCGGTCGAACAGGTCGAAGGACGTCAGGTTGCCTCCGACCGGCGGCATGGCGTCGGTCACGAGCATCAGGCCGCCGGCGCCGCGCGCCGCGAAGGCGATCCTGAGCGTCGCGTCGGCGACGTGGAACCCGTCGGCTATGATCCCCGCGAAGGTGCCCGCGCCGGCCAGCGCCGCGCCGACGACGCCGGGCTCGCGGGAGCCGAGCTGTGACATCGCGTTGAAGAGGTGCGTGAAGCCCGAGAGGCCCTCGTCGATCGCCGCCTTGACCTGCCGTTCCGTCGCGTCGCTGTGGCCCGCGGCCACGATCGCGCCGCGGTCGACGAGCGTCCTGATCGCGCCGGGATCGGCCATCTCCGGCGCGAGCGTCACGAGCGTCACCGCGGGCGGACGCGCGAGCCGCACGCGCCGTGCCGCCTCGTCGTCGAGCCGCCGCATCGCTGTCGTGCGGTGCACGCCCTTGCGCAGCGGATTGAGGAACGGCCCCTCCAGATGGATGCCGAGCACGCCGGAGCCGGCTGGCATCCGGTCGACCGCGTCGACCGCGCGCTCCATCGCGTCGACCGTGTCGGTGATCAGCGTCGGCAGCAGACCCGTCGTTCCGAACCGGCGATGGGACGCGACGATGGTCCGGATCGTCGAGGTGTCGGGCCGATCGTTGAACAGAGCCCCGCCCCCGCCGTTTACCTGCGTGTCGACGAAGCCCGGCGCCAGTACGCAATCGTCGGGCAGTGCCAGCACGGGCGCGTTCTCGGGCAACTGGCCCCGCGGGGCGAGCCCGGCGATCCGGTCGCCGTCCAGCAGCACTGCCGCGTGACGATGCATGGTCTCGCCGTCGAAGACGCGGCCGGCGGCGAGGACGCTCAGGCCGGTCACAACGTCTCCGTGACCTTGGAGAGATGAGGCGGCCGATCGGGATCGAACCCCGCAGCCCGGGCCGCCCGCTCGATCGCCGCATAGGCAGGCACGAGCATCGCGACAGGATCGAGCGCCGGATGATCGTCGCCGAGCCAAGGGAGATCGGGCGAGGGCAGATCAGGTGAAGCCCCTCCTGCGACGTGGACTGGAATGCCGCCCAGGGCGAGATCGGCGACCAGCCGGTCGACGGTCCCGGCCGTCGGATCCGCCTGCCGCAGCGCCAGCACTGGCGTGTCGCGCTGCACCGCCGCACGCGGGCCATGCCGCAGTTCCGCCGCGCTGTAGGCCAGTGCCGGAAGCCGCAGCGTCTCCGAGACCTTGAGCGCGATCTCCCGCGCCGGCCCGAAGCCGTAGCCGCGCGCCGCGACGAAGACCGCGCGCGCCGAGGCGAGCCGGTTGCCCCATGCGCTCCAGTCGAGGCCACCGGCCCTCGCCAATCGATCGGGAAACCGGCGGAGCGCGGCCGCCAGCGCATCGTCGTCCGCCATCGCGGCCACCAGGATCGCCGAGACGGCCATGGAGCCGATCACGGTCTTGGTCGCCGCGACCGATCGCTCCGGCCCGGCGCCGATGGCGAGGACGTGACGCGCCGCCGCCGCGACAGGCGAGGCTGCGTCGTTGACGATCGCGACCGTCACGGCCCCCGCCGCGGCTGCCGCTTCGGTCGCCGCCACCAGATCGGGGCTGCGACCGGATTGCGAGATCACGACGAACAGCGCTCCGGCCATGGCCGAGGGTCGGCGATAGCTGGTGACGATCGAGGGCGCCGCGGCCGAAACGACGAGACCGAGCCGCGCCTCGACCAGATAGCGCAGGTAGACCCCCGCATGCCCCGAACTGCCCCGGCCGCAGACGACGACGAACGGCGGGCGTCGATCGGCCAGCGCCACCCCGAGCGCGCGGATGGTCCGGCCATGCTCGACGAGCCGGGCGACCGTCGCCGCGCTTTCCCGGAGCTCCTGCGCCATCAGGCTCCCGACGCCGGTCATGGCGGGCAGGCTGCCGCGGTCACGCCGTATCGTCGCGCTTGGCGTCGTCGCGCTTGGCGTCGTCGGCGGCCCGCGCCGCAGGATCGCGCACCTCGGTGACGAAGTCGTAGCGATCGCCGCGATACGAGGAGCGCGTGAACTCGACGGCCGTTCCGTTGGCGAGGAACGTACGGCGCTCGATGTGCAGGATCGCCGCGCCGACGGGGACGCAGAGCAGAGCCGCCTCGTCGGGATTGGCGAGCGTCGCCTGCAGCCGCTGCAGCCCACGCGTCGGCATGAAGCCGCGCGCCGTCAGCGCGGCGTAGAGCGAGTTCTCGATCAGGTCGGGCGACGGCAGGAAAGCCGCCGGAACGGCCGCCGTCTCGATGGCCAGCGGCTCGCCATCGGCGGTGCGCACGCGCGAGACTCGCACGATCTGCGCATCGGGCGAGAGCCCCAGCGTCATTGCCTCCTGCGGCGTCGGCCGCGTCAGGACGCGCTCCAGCCAGAGCGATCCGGGCACCGCGCCGCGGTTCTCCATCTCGTTGGTGAAGCCGGCCAGCACGGACAGGGGCTGCTCGATGCGCGGCGCGACATAGGTGCCCGAGCCGCGCCGGCGCGACAGCATGCCTTCCCTCAGCAGCGTGTCGATCGCGCGGCGAACGGTCACGCGCGACAGATGCGTGAGCGCCGTGAGCTCGCGCTCGGACGGCAGCGCATCGCCGGTCCTGACCTGTCCGCTGCTGATGCGCGCACGCAACGTCTCCGCAAGCTGGAGATAGAGCGGCGTGGGGCTCGATACATCGACGCTGAAGTCCGCCGGCGGGACGGCGGTCGCCGGGACGACGGCCGTCGGCCTCGCGACCGCCGTCCTGCCGTCGCGCCGTTTCACGCCTGCACCGCGCGGGCGCCGAAGGCGGCGATGCTGCGCCGCAGATTGCCGTTTTCGCGCACCAGCAACGCCGTCGCCGTTTGCCGATCGGCGCCGAACGCGACCAGCACGGCAACCTTGACGTTGCCCTCGGCGATCCGCAGCGCCTCCGTCGCGCGCGCCGGGCCGCAGCCGGTAATGCGCCTGACCATCGTCTCCGCACGGCGGCGCAGCTTCGCGTTGGACGTTCGCATGTCGACCATCATGCTGCCGAACACGCGACCGAGCCGGACCATGAGCGCCGTCGAGAACAGGTTCAGCACCGCCTTCTGCGCCGTGCCGGCCTTCATCCGGGTCGAGCCGGCGACGATCTCCGGACCGGTGTCGATGGTGAGCGGAAACCGCACCAGCGCCACAAGTGCCGACTCGAGGTTGTTGACGATGCCGATGGTCACCGCGTCCCGCTCCGCCGCCTCCGCCATGGCGGCGACCGTGAACGGGGTGTTGCCGCTCGCGGCAAGACCGATCACGACGTCCTGCGGACCGACGTCCGCCTCCACGATGGCCCGGCGCCCTGCGGCCTCGTCGTCCTCCGCCCCTTCCGCGCTGCGGACCAGCGCCTCGAACCCGCCCGCCATGGCGAAGGCCAGACGCTCGAACGGCCAGTCGAACGTCGGCGGAAGTTCGGCCCCGTCCTGCACGCCGATGCGGCCCGAGGTGCCGGCGCCGACGTAGACCAGCCGGCCGCGGCTGCCGAGCGCGGCCGCCGCCGCGTCCACCGCGTCGGCCAGAAGCGGCAGCAGCGGCCGCACCGCGGCAACGGCCGAGACCTGCCCCTCCCACATCGCCTCGATCGCGTCGACGGTCGGCCAGGCGTCGAGGTCGGCGTAGCGCGGGCTGATCTCTTCGGTGGACAGGAAGCGCGGAGTCATAGATACCAGTTTAAGGCCTCCTTCGTCCCGAGCAATACCAATCCGCAGGATTTCGCACCCCTCGCCCTCCGGTTCTCCCCATGCGCAATGACAGTTCGATCATGCCGGTTCTCGTCGCACTGGCGGGCGTGGGCATCCTGACCGTCATGGATGCGATCGTGAAGAGCCTGTCCGGCAGCTTCGGAACCTCGCAGATCGTGCTGATGCGCTTCGCTTGCGGCAGCGTCTGGCTGGCCCTGCTGATCCCGGTGCTCAGACCCGGCTGGCCCGGTCGCGACCGGCTGCCCGCTCACGCTCTGCGGGCGATCCTCACGGTGGTGACGACGGGCAGCTTCTTTTTCGCGCTCGGCCGCATGCCGCTGGCCGAACTCTTTGCGCTCACGTTCACCGCGCCGATCTTCATGGCCGTGTTCGGCGCGCTGCTTCTGCGGGAGAAGCTGACGGGCCCGATCCTGATCGCCGTAGGTCTCGGCTTCGCCGGCATGCTGGTCATCGTCTCGGGCGGCTCGGCGTCGGCCAGCACCGGCCCGGTCGAGCCGATCGCTCTGGCCGCGGCCTTTGCGGCGCCCGTGACCTATGCCCTCGGCATGGTGCTTCTGCGCTCCCAGACCGCGCACGAGCCGCTGGTCGTGATCATCCTGGTCCAGTCACTGCTGGTTTCGGCGCTGGTTGCACCGCTCGCGGTGCTCGACTTCGATCCGATCCCGCTGCCAACTCTCGCGATCTTCCTGGCGGTCGGATTGATGGGCGCGGTAGGAAATCTGGCCTTCGGCTTCGCGCTGTCGCGCATGACGGCGGCCCGCTTCGGGGTGATCGACTATACCGGGCTGCTCTGGGCCGCCGCGATCGGCTATCTCGCGTTCGGCGAGGTGCCGCGCCCGGCGGTCTGGATCGGTGCCGGCCTCATCATCGCAGGCTGCATGATCGCGATCCGCAGTCGGAGCGCGAAAACCGTCCGCGCGACGGCCGGCGAAGGCTGACGGATCAGCCCTCGCTGGCGATCCGGATCAGGTAGCGCCCGTATTCGCTCTTGCCGAGGCCTTCTCCCAGCACCACGAACTGGTCGCGGGTGATGTAGCGCATCTCATAAGCGATCTCCTCGGGCGAGGCGATCCTGAGCCCCTGCCGCTTCTCGAGCGCGCGCACGAAGACCGCGGCATCGAGAAGGCTGTCCGGAGTGCCCGTGTCGAGCCAGGCGTAGCCGCGCCCGAGCTGCTCGACGGACAACTGGCCCTTCTCGAGATAAAGGCGGTTCAGGTCTGTGATCTCCAGTTCGCCACGGGACGAGGGCTCGAGCGCCCGCGCCAGATCGACCACCTGCTCGTCGTAGAAATAGAGCCCGGTGACCGCCCAGTTGGACTTCGCGATCACCGGCTTTTCCTCGATCGAGAGCGCCTGGCCCTTGTGGTCGAACTCGACCACGCCGTAGCGCTCCGGATCGTTGACGCGATAGGCGAACACGGTCGCGCCCGTGCGCCGTCGACGCGCGGCCATCATCAGCGACGACATGCCGTCGCCGTGGAAGATGTTGTCGCCCAGGATCAGGCACGACGGTCCGCCAGCGATGAAATCGGCGCCGATGAGGAACGCCTGCGCCAGCCCTTCCGGCTTCGGCTGTTCCGCGTAGCTGAGCCGGATCCCCCATCTGTCGCCGTCGCCGAGCAGTTGCCGGAAGTTCGGGAGGTCGTGCGGCGTCGAGATCACCAGCACGTCGCGGATGCCCGCCAGCATCAGCGTCGCCAGCGGGTAGTAGATCATCGGCTTGTCGTAGATCGGCAGCAGCTGCTTCGAGTTGGCGCGCGTCACCGGGTAGAGGCGCGTGCCCGAGCCGCCGGCGAGCAGAATCCCCTTCATGATCGTCGTTCCTCCTTCAGTCCGGCCCGGTTCGGAGCCGGTCCAGACATGCCGCCAGCGACGATCGCCAGTCGGGCAGCCGCAGGCCGTGCGATCCGGCCAGTTTCGCGCAGTCGAGCCGCGAGTTGGCCGGGCGCCGCGCTGGCGTCGGATAATCCGCGGTCGCGATCGGCCTCACGCGCACCGGCAATCCCTCGATGGCGAAGATGGCCTCGGCCAGCCCCGCCCACGTCGTCTCGCCGGCGCCCGCCATGTGGAAGATGCCGCGCAGCGCCGGATCGCCTGGCCGGTCCACGAGGTTCCGGGCGACCGCGAGGATGCCGTCGGCGATGTCGGGAGCATAGGTCGGGCAACCGATCTGGTCTGACACGACGCCGACTTCGTCACGCGCGGCGCCGAGCCTCAGCATCGTGCGCACGAAGTTCTTGCCGAACGGGGCGTAGACCCACGCCGTCCGCAGGATCGCATGGTCTGCCGTCGCGGCCATTACCGCGCGCTCTCCGGCGAGCTTCGAGAGGCCATAAGCTCCCGTCGGCGCCACCGGATCGTCCTCGACGTAGGACGTGCGTTTCAGGCCGTCGAACACGTAATCCGTCGAAAGCTGGATCACGGGAGCCCGGACCGTCGCAGCGGCCGCCGCGACGGCACCTGCGCCTGCCGCGTTGACGGCCATTGCACGCTCCGGCTCGCTTTCCGCCTGATCGACGGCGGTGTGGGCGGCAGCGTTGATCACGACGTCCGGACGGGCGGCCGTGATGAGATCCACGACTCCGTCCGGTCTTTCGAGGTCGAGTTCAGGCCGGGCAAGGCACACCACCGTGATGCCTGCGACGGCACCGGCTTCCGCGAGCGCGCGGGCGACCTGCCCCTCGCGCCCGGTGACCACCAGCCTGAGCGTCAAGCCGACGCCTCCGCCGGCACGGCCGGCGCGAGCCCGAGCCGCTCGCCCGCATAGACCTTGTCGCGCAGCGGCCGCCACCACCATTCGTTGTCGAGATACCAGCGCACGGTCTTCTCGATGCCGCTGTCGAAATCATCCGTCGCGCGCCAGCCCAGTTCGGCTTCGAGCTTGGTCGCGTCGATCGCGTAGCGGTGGTCGTGACCCGGCCGGTCGGTGACGAAGGTGATGAGGTCGGAGCGCGGCCGCGGCGCCGGCCTGAGCCGATCGAGAAGGCTGCAGACCGTGCGCACGACGTCGATGTTCCGCCGTTCGTTACGGCCGCCC
>CAZVMY010000002.1:0-35196 GCA_964628955.1 uncultured Methylocystis sp. | reverse complement strand
TCAGGTCAGGGATCAGGTCGGGGATCAGGTCTGGGATCAGGTCAGGGATCAGGTCTGGGATCAGGTCAGGGATCAGGTCTGGGATCAGGTCTGGGATCAGGTCAGGGATCAGGTCAGGGATCAGGTCAGGGTTCAGGTCGGGGAAGCCGTCCGCCAGTGCGGGTATGGGCAGTACGACGCGGGCTGGCTGTCGTTCTATGCATTCTGGCGCGATGCATGCGGATTGGAGGCTGCGCGAAAACTGACGCCGCTGATCGATCTGTGCGCTACGGCGGGCTGGTACTTCCCATTCCGCGGCGCCTGCATTCTGACCGACCGACCCGACACCTTGAACAGGGACGACAGGCGACGGCTGCATTCTGCAACCGGACCTGCGCTGCGCTACCGTGACGGGTTCGCGGTTTACGCCTGGCACGGCATCCGCGTGCCCGCCTGGTTCATCGAGGAGCCGGCGCGCATCACGCCGAAACTGATATTCGCCGAGAAAAATCAGGAACTGCGGCGCTGCCTGATGGAGATATTTGGCCGAGACCGCGTCCTGAGCGAGATGGGCAGGCGCAGGACGCTTATCGCGGAGGATATCGAACATGGCCAGCCTCGGCGGCTGTGGCACGTCAGCTATGGCGCGTCGGAGCCGATGGCGATCTGCGAGGTGCTGAACGGAACGCTCGAACCGGACGGCAGTCGTAAGGCCTATCACCTGCTGGTACCGCCCGATGTTCGGACGCCGCACGAAGCCGTCGCCTGGACCTACGGCATCGATCCGGCGACGTACCATGAGGGGGTGCGGACGTGACCGGCATCGTCGCCACTGCTGCGTCCCCGAGCCGCCGTGTACACGCGTGGTGCGCCGAGTGTGACGCAGTCCTCCCGGCGTCGGCTGACGCCGGCGGGTTCTGCTGCGCCGCCTGCCGGCACGCGTTCAACAACCGGCGCAAGAGCCGGGGTGCCGAACTCTACGACCTCTTCATGGCCTGCCGGTTCGAGCGCACGCTGGCGTCAAAGCTGCGCCTCTGGGGTTGTCTGGCACGCCTCGCCAGCGGCTTCCGCGACGAAGACGCCCGGCAGCGCGCGGGTCGCCGCAGCTGGCGGCCGCCGGGCGAGGTGCTCGAGCGTCGGCCGTATCTCACCGCCCGCGTGCTGGTGCGAGGGCGGATCACCGCCGCCCGGCAGCAGGCCCGGGAGGGTGACCGACGGATGTCAGGAGAGGCCGCGCCGACCGGCCGCGAGACGGTGCAATGATGAAGCGCCTTGACCGCGATCCGAACCGGGTATGCCTGACCTGCGTCCACTGGTCCCGGCATGGCGCGACCGAGCTCGGCGCGTGTCGCCACGCGCCGCCGGGGCGCCCGACGCGCCATCTCGAGGTGCCGGTGGCGGACGGGTTGACCGTCGTCTGCGACGACCGCTGGCCGCTGGCCTATGCCGCCGAATGGTGCGGCGCCTACACGGCCGATGCCTGACCCATGAGCCCCGGTGCGTTCGCACTCCTGGCGATCGAGCAGCTGCGGGAGCGCGTCGGCGTGCCGCGCACGCGCCTGGCGCTGGCGGCCGGCATCCATCCCGACACCTATCGCCTGGCCATAACCGCGCCGGACGCCGCGCGCGAGTGGGTGGTGCGCGAAGTGATCCGCGGCTGGCAGACGATCGCGGTCGCGCTGCCGGACGACGTGCTCGCCGACTGCATGATCCGGAGTGCCTACTGCGGTTTCGCCGCGGCGCTCGCGATCGAGAGCGGGCTCGATCCGCGCACCGTGCCGGCGGTCGTGAGCACGGGCGGTCGCGTGCCACGGCGCGGCCTCAGGGCCAAGACCGCCGACCTGATCGCCGCCGAACGTGTCCGCCGGGAGGCGATCTATCTCGTCAACACCGAGCTGGCGGTGGCGCAGGCGACGATCGCCCGGCTGTTCGGGATATCGCCGCCCATGGTCAACAGGATCGTCGCCAGCGTCGAGGCCTCGCGTGACGACGCGGTCACGGACGGCCGGCTCGCGCGCGTCGCCGGCCTCGTCACGGGAAGCGGCCATGCGTCTGACCGCTAATGAGATCAAGGCCATGTTGCAGGAAGGCACGCGACCGGAGGCGCTGGTCAGGCAACTGCTGCCTGACGGCAAGCGGACCGGGCCGCGGTGGATGGCGCGGAACCCGACGCGCGCGGACGCCCAGCCCGGCAGCTTCTGCGTATGGGTGAAAAACGGCGCGTGGAAGGACTACGCGACCGGTGACAAGGGCTCGATCCTCGACCTGATCGCCTACGTGGTCGGCACCGACACCGCCGGGGCGGTGCGGTACGCCAAGGACTTTCTCGGGCTGCGCGAGCTCAGCCCGAGGCAGCTGGCGCAGATGAAGCGCCGGGCAGCCGTCGACCGGCAGGCGGCGGAACGGGCCGAACATCTGCGGCTGGCGGAGCGGCAGCGCAGAGCCTTCGAGCTCTGGCTGGGCGCCAGGCAGTCCATCAGCGGCACGCCAGCCGAGACCTATCTCGCCGCGCGCGGCATTCCGATTGCAGACGTGCCGAACCCGGAGCGCGGCGAGCTGCGCTTCTCGCCCGACCTCGAGTGGTGGGAAGGCGCCGTGTACACGGGCGCCGGCAGCGCGCGGCGCAAGACCGCGAGCGGGCCAAGGTATCCCGCGATCGTGGCGGCGATCCGGGACGGCCGAGGCGCCGTCACCGGCGTCCACTGCACCTACCTGGCGCAGGACGGCGCCGGCAAGGCTCCGGTCGACAAGCCGAAACTGATGTTCGGCGCGGTCAAGGGCGGCGTGATCCGCCTCGCGCGCGGGCCGTCCAACATGCGCGTCGAGGATGCAGGCGACGCCGGCCAGAGCGGCGTGCTCATCCTGTGCGAGGGCATCGAGGATGGCCTGTCCTGGGCGCTCGCGGTCCCGGACGCCCGCGTGTGGGCGGCGACCAGCCTGTCTAATCTGATCCATGCGCCGGTCTGGCATCCCTGCGTCCGCGCGGTCGTCGTCGGTGCCGACAACGACTGGTCCAGGCCGCAGGCGATGGATGCGCTCGAAGCCGCCGTCGAAGGCCTGGAGAGTCACGACAAGCCGGTGGCCGTGGCGCGATCGCACCACGGCAAGGACACGAACGACCTGCTGAGAGGGACGAGATGACGAACGCGCTCGACAAAACGACGGCGGCGGCCGGGTGGGTGACGCAGGACCTGCACGACGATGCGGCGATCGTCGAGGCATGCGCCGAATTTGCCGATGCGACCATGAGACAGGCGTCGGTCGTCATGCGGTTCCTGCCGCAAACCGATCACGATCTCGCCCGATACTGGGCCGACTGCACACGCGGACAGCTGCTCGACCTGGTGCGCTTCGTGATCGATCACAGGATAACCAGCGCGGAGGCCGCGTTCCGCCGCGCCTCGGCGATCGGCCTGCACGATCGCGATCCGCAGGGCTTCGAGGCGCTGCCGGTGCTGGAGCGGATAGAATGGGATTTCCTTCTGATCGCGGTCACGGCCATGCATGCGCAGCTGATGCAGCTCCGCGCCCTGCGCCCGGTACCGGTGAGCCAGCCGTCGCCGCCGCCGGCGACGGCCATCGAGGACACCATCCTCGCCGGCGTCGGCAGCATGTTGGATCCGATCGACAGCGCCTGGCCGGCGGCCGCGGCGCTGCCTGCATCGCCCAGACGCAGCAAGCCGCCCGCGGCGTGATCCCTCAGCCACGCACGTCGGAATTCCATGGTCCAGACCGGCACCAAAGGCATCCGCGCCATATTCGCGGATGCCCGCGATACGCTCGACCGTCGCCAGCCTGCCCTGGACCCGCCGCCCGAGATCGAGCGCGATGGGATCCGGGCCGGGTTGTGGCCCGGCGCGCCCGTCGAACGGATGCCGCCCGACTGCCCCGTGATCCCGCTCGGCATCGACGGCAAGCGCAGCTGGTTCGTCGACAGCGCCGGCCAGCTGATCGGCGTGGACGCGTCGGAGTGGGGGAAGAAGATTTTGACGCAGCTGTTCGCGCTGCGTCCAAACTACCTCTACTGGGCCTGGCCGCGCTGGAGCCAGCCTAGCAAGAGCCGGCCGGCGATGATCAACGGCCTCGAGGTGGACGACGCCCATGCGTGTCTGATCAAGGCCGCGAGCGAGCGCGGCCTGTTCGACGCGACCGAGAGCGTGCGCGGCCGCGGCGGCTGGTGCGACAAGGCCGGCCGCTTCATCTGGCACTCGGGCGACCGGCTGTTGACGGTCGAGGGCAAGCGCCTGCGCGCGGCCCCGACGGGTACGGTCGACGGCGTGTTCTATCCGCGGCGGCCGGCGGTCCTGGAACCGTGGCAGGAGCCCGTCGGTCCCGACGACAGCCCCGTACACCAGCTGCTCGGCGCATTCCGCACCTGGTCCTGGGAGCGGCCGGCCCTCGACCCCGTGCTGCTGATCGGCCAGATCGGCGCCGGGTTCCTCGGCGGCGCCCTGCCCTGGCGCCCGACGCTGTTCGCGACGGGCGACAAGGGGGTCGGCAAGAGCCGCCTGCAGGGGATCATCAAGGAACTCTACGGGAACGCCGTCCACGCGTCTGCCGACACGACCGCCGCCGGCATCTATCAGCGGGTGAGACAGGACAGTCTGCCGGTCGCGGTCGACGAGCTGGAGGCCGATCCCGACAGCCGCAAGACCCGGGGCGTGATCGAGCTCGCGCGGCTCGCAGCGAGCGGCGCCATGATGTTCCGCGGCGGCGCCGAACACGAGGGCGTGCAGTTCCGCGCGATCAACTGCTTTTTCTTTTCGTCGATCAACATGCCGCCGGTGCGGCCGCAGGACCGCAGCCGGATGGCGATCCTCAATCTCGCGCGCCTCGATCCAGCCCGCATGAGCGCCGACGCGTTTGGCGCGCTCGACTTCGCGGTCGTCGGCCGCATGCTGCTCCGCGCGCTCATGGACGCCTGGCCCCGCTTCCAGGGGACGTTCGACGACTGGCGCGCGGTGCTGCGGACGGCAGGGCTCGACGGGCGCGCCCAGGACACCTACGGCGTGCTGCTGGCCGTGGCCGACCTGCTGCTTGGGCACGAGGCGATGGAGGCGGCAGGCCTGCCGGTGACCGACGCAGGCCGGCTCGGCCGCGCCATAGCCGACGCGACCGCCGACGAGCGCGCCGAACAGGAGGATAACTGGCGAGCCTGCCTCGAGCACATGCTCTCCAGCACGATCGACGCGTGGAAGGGCGGCGAGAAGCCGATCGTCGGCCTGGTGCTGCATCAGCTCGAGGCGGGCGTCATGGAGCCCGGACAGGCGCGGGCGCAGCTCGGCGCGGCCGGCCTCGGCATCGTCGAGCGCGACGGCCGCTGGCAGCTCGCGGTGCCACAGAAGGGGCCGCTGCTGGAGCGCCTGTTAGCCGGTCAGGTCTGGGCAGGCGGCGTGTGGACCGGTGCACTGCGCCAGGGGCCGCCGGACGTCGTGCTGCGCAGCGAAGGCCCTGCTGCGGTCGTCAAGATCAACCGGGTGGCCTGCCGCTGCCTGCTCGTCGACCTCGTGGCGTTCGATCGGCTCGTCTCCGGCGGCTAAAGGGACGAAAGGCCTGCCAAACCCAGCTTTAGTCCGCCCGACCCCAACCCGTTGAGAAGAAACGATGTCGCGCGCTGGCCTGACCAAAGCGTCCGTATCCACGATTGCAGCCGCGCGCGAAGGTTAATGCGCTGGCGGTTGCGCCACGGTGCAGGGCTGCTCCAGCGGGTGCGGGGGGATGCGGTTACAGCTGTAACCGGGTGTAACCGTCGCTGTAACCGCAATTTATCATATATATCATGGGCATAGCCAAATGGTTACACGGTTACAGCAAAACTGCCTCGCGCTACGCGCGCGCGCCCGTGCGCGTCATCCGTGCATGTGCGTGCGCGTAGCGCGATGGGTCAATGTCTGTAACCGTGTAACCGGCTAGATAAGTGTCTGATAATACAGAGAAAACTCGGTTACAGCGACGGTTACACCCGGTTACAGCTGTAACCGCGTTGAAAACAAAAGGGTTTTTATGAGCGTGGGTCCGAAAGCGGGGTTGACGGCGGCGCTGGAGCGATCGGATGCGGCCGCTCGACTGCGCGAGACGATCGAAGCTCGGGAGGGAGGTGGCACACAGGGCGATCTGCTGTCGGCGGAGGATGGGGCCGAGGAGGCGACGGAACCCGGGCTTCTGCCGGTGCCGGGGATCGCCAGGCGGGGGCCGGGCCGACGGCCGGGATCGCTGAACAAACGCACGCTGGCCAGCGCCGAGTATCTCATGCGCCGCTACGGCGACCCGGTCGAGGGGCTGTTGAGCCTCGGCATGGGCGACGTGGCAGAGCTCGCCGTCGCGGTCATCGAGATCGCCGCGCGCACCGGCATCCCGCGGGGCGACCTCACGGTCATGGACCTGCTGGTGTTCAAGCGGCAGTGCATGGAAGCCTCGCTGCCCTACGTGCGGGCGCGTCTGGCGCCGGTCGACGACAAGGGGCAGGTGGCCGTGCCGCGGATCACGATCGCGGCCACGGCGGGCTATGCGGAGCGGGTCGAGCACGCGGGCCTGGGCGCCGCAGGCGATCCGCCGCGGCGGCACGCCGAACTGCGGTCACGGTTTGAAAAAGCGCAGTATTCGCAAGGGGATAGCGTCGATCGTGTCGAACGGTCGCACGATGTGATGTCGCATGAAGATAGCCAAGTAATTGATATAATTGAGGAAACGGGCGGTTGAGCACATGATTGCAAATCAGCTGCGTTCCGTGGCCGGCCGGTCTGCCGCCGGTCGCCCCTCCCCCCCCTCCCCGGGTCGCGCCAGCCCCACCGGCCGGCCCCGGAAACCGAAAACCACCATCCCCCTCCGGGGGGTACCCCGGCACACATGGACATCTTCCGGACATAGAAAAAAAATCGGAACAGGCGGCCGCGGGACCTCGGGTTGCGGGGTCGCCACTGTCACCCGCCTGACGGGCTCGGGGTACGGGGGTCGGCGTGTCCAGGGTTAAGCTCTCCGAGCCCAACTTCTCAATCTACAGCTACGAATATCCCGGCCCGATCGGCGGCGCCTATTGCGAGAGCTTTGGCCCGATCGATCTCATCATGGGGCCAGGCGGCTCCGGCAAGTCGGTCGCCAGCGTCTACAAGGGCCTGATCATCACGACGGCGCTCATGCCGATCTGCCGCGACGGCGTGATCCGCGCCAAGGGCACGATCGTCCGCGACACGTACACGGAGCTTTTCCGGACGACGCTCAAGACATGGCAGCGCTGGTTTCCGAAGGAATTTCCCGCAAGCGACTTCCAGGGCGGCGTGGGTCGCCCGATCGAACAGACGCTCCGGTTCTTCAACGAGGAGCGCCAGGCACCGGTCGAGCTTCTCGTAGATATGTTCGCGGTCAAGGACTTCGACTACGAGAACGCGCTCAAGAGCTACGAGACGAGCTGGGTCTATCTCAACGAGTTCAACAGTCTGCCGAAAGAGGTCGTGACGTTCTTCTTCGGGAGGACGGGGCGCTATCCTCCGCGCGAAGAGCTGATGGACCCCGACGTGCTGATGCCGCGCATCGTCTTCGGCGACACGAACCCTCCATCGGTCAAGCACTGGCTCTACGACACCTGCGTGCGAAAGAAGCAGAAGGGTTGGAACTTCTTCTGGCAGCCCTCCGGCCTCGCGCCCGAAGGCGAAAACCGAAAGGGCAAGCCCAGGGTCGAATACGAGCGCGAAGCGGAGCTCGCGGAGGACGAGCTCGACATCATGCGCATGGTGCACGGACAGTTCGGATACTCGCGCGACGGCAAGCCGGTATACCGAAACTTCAAGCACGCGATCCATGTCCCGAAGGCGCCGATGAAGCCGGCAGAGGGCCTGCCGTTGATCATCGGCTGCGACGCCGGCGGGTCGCCGGCGATGGTCATCGGGCAGCAGCTGCCGTCGGGCCATCTGCGCTGGCTCCGCGAGGTCTGCGCGGAGCCCGGCACGGGCATCGGCCGGTTCGTCGAACTCGTGCTCCATCTGCTCGCGACGGACCTGCGCGGCCACGCGATCTCGCATGGCTGGGGCGACCCGTCCGCGTTCTACGGCGCCGACCGCCAGGCGGGCGAGCTGGCGTGGATGGAGGCGGTCGGCCGCGCGCTCAACGTCAACATCATGCCGGCGCCGTCCAACGAGACCGGCATCCGGATCGAAGCGGTCGACCTCGGCCTCAAGACGCTGATCGACGGCGTTCCCGTGCTGACCATCGATCCGTCGATGGAGACGACGATCGAAGGCTTCGTGAGCGAGTACAAGTGGCAGCGCAACAACGACGGCAGTTATCGCACGGACCGGCCTGTGAAGAACGGCGCCTCACACGTGCACGACGCCGGCCAGTATCTCATGCTCGGCGCCCGCGGGCGCGCTGACGTCATCAACGCCGCCGCCAAGGCCGGTCGCGCCGGAAACGTGGTGCCGCTCTCCAGCGGCCGTCCGGTGCGCGGCGACTTCAACGTCTGGGGCGTGTGATGACCGAGCATCCGAGCGGCCGACCGATCCGCCGCGACGCGTACGTGAGGCTGAGCATCGAGCGTGGCACGCGCACCCGATGCGTCGTCGAGCGCCTGAACGCGGACCGTAGGCCTGATCTTGCGGGCGGCTGCGGCTTCAAGATGGAACCGATCGAGGACCCGTGGTCCTTCGCCTGGCTGCGGCGCCGCTGATGCTTCATGCGATCGAGCCGGCGCCGCTCGCGGACATCCTGCGCCTCGCGGCGCCGGCAGGCTACCTGAAGCCGTTGCAGAGCCGGGTTTTGTTTCTCCAGGCCGTCATGGGCGCAACGGTCGCGTTTGCCGACGAGCGCGGCACTGTGCTGGTGGTCATCGGCATGGTGCCGCTACCAGCGGAGCGGCCGGGTGAAGAGCTGACCGAACTCTGGTTTCTCTGCCGGCCCGACATTGCGCCGCGGCTTCCGGGTCTCGTCAGGCTGGCAAGGTTAACCTTACGCCGGTCGGCGCATGGTGGCGTGGTCCGGGTCCGGTCGTTTGTACGGGTCGGGCATGCGCCGGGCGAGCGCCTGGCGCGCCTGATCGGGCTGCTGCCGGCCGGCCGGGACGGAGCGTTCGGTCGCTGGGAATGGACGGGGGGTCCGGAATGAGCGGTTTCGCCAAGGCGATCGGCAACCTGTTCTCGGGGCGTAACGCCCGACTGGCCCAGATCCAGCAGGGCAACATCGCCGCGCAGCAGCGCGAGACGCAGACGCTCGCGCAGGGCAAGCAGATCGAGGCGCAGCAGGCCGAGCAGGCGCAGCAGGAGGTGCAGCTCGGCCGCGCACGCCGCACGCCGAAGGGCCGCCGGCTCCTCGAGGCGGCTGGCGCTCCCGCAGTCGGCGCCCAGCAGACGCTCGGCTGACATGGCCGACGCAGCCCCGAACACGACCACGCCGCTCGCCGACGTCATGCGCCGCGCCGACCGCGCGTGGATAGACAAGCAGGCCTGGCAGAGCCTCTACGACGATGCCTACGAGTTCGCGATCCCCTACCGCCGGCCGCCGCGTCAGGTCAGCCGCGGCGCGAACCGCGTCGACAGGCTGTTCGACAGCACGGCGATCACGTCGGCGATGCGGTTCGCGGGCCAGCTCCAGCAGGACCTGTTCCCGCCCGGCCAGCCGTTCTTCGCGCTCCGGCCCGGTCCGGTGACGCGGCTGGCGCAGGCGAAGGAACAGGAACCGATCAAGCTGCAACTCGAGGCCGTGTCGCGGTTCGTCGAGCCGTTCTTCATGTCGGGCGAATGGGACCAGGCGATGCACGAGATGTGCGTCGATCTCGGCGCCGGCACGGGCTGCATGCTCATCCTCGAGGGGACCGCCGATCGCCCCGTGCGCTTCGTCACGCTGCCGATCGACGAGATCGCGCTGGAACAGGACGGATACGGCGAGATCATGGCGCTGTTCTGGCGCACGAAGATGCGCAAGCGGGCGGTGCGGATGGCGTTCCCGTCCGGTCGGTTCCCGACCACCTGGGCGGACGACACCGACCAGCAGCAGAACGATGAATGCGAGCTCGTGCAGGCCTTCGTCGTCGAGGGTGGCGGCTGGCGGCTGATGGCCTACACGACCGGATCGGTCGAACCGATCGTCACGCAGCGCTACCGGACCCGGCCGTTTCTTGCGCCGCGCTACTACAGGGTTCCGGGCGAGGAGTACGGCCGCGGCCCGATCCTGCTCGCCCTGCCGATGATCAAGACGCTGAACAAGGCGATGGAACTTACGCTGAAGGCGGCCGCGATCCAGATGCTGGGCATCTGGGGTTACCGGCCGGGCGGCAGCTTCAACCCCGACACGGCGCGGATCGCGCCCGGCGTGTTCTGGGCGCTGCAATCGACTGGCGGGGTGCTCGGGCCTGACGTCCAGCGCCTCGACCCGGCGACCGGCCGGATCGACGTGTCGAACATCATCCTGCAGGACCTTCGCGCCCAGGTGCAGGCGGCGATGCATGACCAGTCCCTGCCCGACAAAGGGGCGACGCCGGTCTCCGCGTCGGAGGTCATTGCCCGCATGAAGCAGGTGCAGCAGAACTACGTCGGAGCTTACGGCCGGCTCATTCACGAGATCGTACCGGTCGCCGTCCGGCGCGTCATCGAAATCCTCTACAATGCGAGGCTGCTCCAGAACGAGATCGCAATCGATCAGCTGCTCGTGCAGACCGAGGTGCTGTCGCCGATGGCGGCCGCGCTGCGTCTCGCCCACGTCGAGCCTGTCATCAATTACATCGCGGTCTGCGCCCAGGTCTCGGCCGCACCAGCCTCGATCGACATGCACGTCAAGCGGCCGGAAGCCCTCGACCGGCTCGGCGAGGCCATGGGCGTCCCCCAGAGCCTCCGGCCAACGGCCGATGAGCGTCAGGCGCTGGAGGCGAAACAGGTCCAGACGGCTGCGCTCGCCTTCGCCGCATCGCAAGCGTTGCAGCAGTCCGCCGCGGGCGATCCCGCCGCGACCGCGCTGGCCGGAGTGCCCGCATGAGCGATCGCGACCTCAGCCCGAAACCGAACCCGGCGATGCCGCTCGACGCGCTGACGGCCGCTGCGGCCGGTGCTGGCTGGGACTTCTTCGCCGAGCACGTCGTCCCGGGAGCGGCGGACACCACACGGCGGATGTGGACCGAGAAGCTCGAGGCCGACGCCAGCGACCGCGCGATGATCTTCGCGCGCGTGTTCGACACGCCGGAGGGCCGCGTCGTGCTCGAGCACCTGTGCGACCTGACCCTGCGGCGGCCGACCTTCATCGCCCTGGTGAACCTGCCGATGCACCAGGCCTACGGCATCGGCTGCCATCGCGAGGGCCAGAACGCGATCGTGCACACGATCCTGAAGCTGATCGCGGAGGGCCGGCAGGAGGCGCCGCCCGTCCGCGAAACCACCTGACGAGGGGAACCGATGGACAGCAACCCGCTTCTCGACGCGGCGGCCGCCGCAGCAGCACCTCCCACGTCGGCACCGTCTCAGCCGCCCGTGGCACCGAAACCCGGTGACGGCCCTGGCTCCGAGGGCAAGCCGCCGGCAGGGCAGCCCGATCCGGGCGCGCAGCCGCCCCCGTCCTACCGTCCGGACGGGCTGCCCGAACACCTGGCCGGCAAGGATGAGCGAGAGACGCTCGATCGGGTCTTCAAGGCGTATGACGGCGCGCGCCGCGAGATGGCGGAGCGTGGCAGCGTGCCGAAGGACGCGGACGGCTACACGTTCACGCCGTCGGAAAAGCTCAGCGCCTTCGCCGGATCGTTCGAGAAGGACGAGCTGTTCAGGGGCATCCGGGCCGACGCACTGGCACACAAGATCCCCGACAAGCAGTTCAACGGTTTCCTCAACGCGGCGTTCGAACGCATGCTCGAGATGGAGCTCGTGCAGAAGCCGGTCGACCTCGAAGCGGAGCTCGCGAAACTGGTGCCCGATGCCGCCAAGGCACTGGACGCCGGGCAACAGGCCACCGCGCGTGAGCGCCGCATCCGCGAGAACGTGGCGTTCGTGGACGCGCTGGACGAGAAGGTGCTCGGCAAGGACGAGAAGATCGCCCTGCAATCGCTGCTCGATACGGCCGCCGGCAACCGCGTCGTCGAGTGGATCAAGGGCATCGGCCGCGAGACCCCGCCGGCACTCGGCGGCGGCACGCAGGAGGCGATCACGCCTCAGCAGCTCCGCCAGCGCCAGGCGGATCCGCGAAACCAGATCGCGAGCCCGAAGTACGATCCCGACTTCGCCGCGGAGACGTCGGCGCTCTACCGCAAGCACTACGGCAGCTGACGAAGGTTAACGCTCTGACGGTTGCCGCATCGTTCGCCATCAGCGAATGGCGGACCTGACCCCGTCCGCGTGCCCTCCGGCCCCGCCGGACCGCGCGACGGCACAGCCCTCAGCCTGACGTGATCCTTTTCACATCAGGGAAACCCGACAATGAGCTCCCGCGCTCCCGCATGGTTCGAAACCAAATACGTCGACGGCGTCACCCACGTCCTTCAGGACGAGGGTTACCGCCTCCAGGGCACGGCGATGATGCCCGCCGAAATCAAGGGCAACATCGTCAACTTCAAGGTCGCCGGCTCCGGCTCCGCGACGGTCAAGTCGACCGCGATCGAGAACCGGCCGGTGATGAACGCTGACCGCCAGCTCGTGCCCGTTACCATGGTCGATTACGAGGCCAACGAATGGATCAACGTCACCGACCTCGAGAAGATGTCGGAGAACGAGCAGCAGATCGCGCAGCAGACGGCGGCCTATGCCATGGGCCGCCGGTTCGACCAGATCATCATGGGCGCCATGAACGCGTCGGGCGCCGCGATCACGACACTGGGCACCGGTGCCGCGGTGATTTCCATCGTCGACGCCATCGAGGCGCAGGCCCGCATCCTGTCGACCGGGTATACCTCGATGCCGAAGATCAGCATGGCGATCCCGACGATGTGGATGGCGCAGCTGCTGCTGTTCCGGGAATTCGCCAACGCCGACTATGTAGACGACCGGCCGCTGATGAAGCGGATCGGCGCCCGCTCGTTCCTCGGCATCGACTTCATCCCGCTGCCCGACGAGCAGTTCGCCATCCCGGCCGCTGGCCAGTTCGACACGTACATGTGGCTGCAATCCGGCGTCGGCTTCGCCAGCAACTACAAGCTGAACAGCCGGATCGATTACGTGGCGGAAAAGACCGCATGGTTCGCGGCCAACAACATGGGCGCCGCGGCGGTGACGATCCTGCCCAACGCCGTCCGCCGCATGCGCTTCCTGACGCCGACGGCGCTCACCCGTCCGACCCCGTAACCGATCGAGGCTGACCCATGGCTCTCTCTCTCCGATCCCTGATCCGCATCACGCAGATTTCGCCGGGCAGCGCCGCCGGCGAACCGACGCCCGGCGTCATGCTGTCCTACCACCTCTACGGCACCGCAGACGCGGCCGCCGTGGTCGAGGCGGCGGGGTACTTCAACAGCGCCCGCGCGCTCCTGCGTGTCGGCGACATCATAAACGCGACCATGGTCTATGGCGGCACCCCGGTCACCAAGACCTACGTGGTGCTGACGGTGCCGGCGACCGGCAACGTCACCATCGGCCTGCAGGCCACCGCCGCAGGCTGAGCCCCTGACCCGGGCCGACTGGCGGCGCGCACGACCGGAGGAGACCGCGCATGGCGGGCGAGATCGATCACGTCACGCTCATCAACCGCGCTCTCGCCCGGCTCGGCGCGCCGCCGATTTTCGCGCGCGACGAGGAGACCGAACTCGCCGCGACGGTCGACGCCGTCTACGACACCGAGCTCGGGCTCCTGTTCGGCAAGTTCGACTGGAACTTCGCGCGCCGGACGGTCCGGCTCACCCGCAGCGCGCTGACATTCGAGAACGGCTGGACCTTCGCCTACGAGATGCCGGGCGACCGCATCGACGGTCCGTCCCGCGTCATCGAGCGGCCCGCGCAGCCGGACCAGCCGTTGCGCTATTTCGCCATCGAGGAGGGCTTCCTGTTTGCCAACGCGGAGACGGTCTACGCGACCTTCCGCTTCCCGGTCGAACCGCGTATCTGGCCGCCGGTGTTCCAGGCCTGCTTCGTGGCAGCGCTCGCCGGCGCGCTGGCGCTGCCGGTGGCCCAGGACCGCGTGCTCGCCGAGCATTACACTGCGATGGCCTATGGCTCGCCGGCCGAACAGGGCCGCGGGGGCCTGTTCGCCCAGGCGGCGGCTGCCGACCTGCGCCAGCATCAGGTGCACGCGCCGCTCTATGCCTCGGACCCGCTGAACGACGCCCGCCTGCATCCGGCCGGCCCGTGGTACGGCGCCTGACGTGGTCGCGCGCCCGGGAAAACTGCAAGGGTCGTTCAACGCCGGCGAACAGGCGCCGGAGCTGCACGGCCGTACCGAGCTGAAGACGTTCTTCTCCGGAGCCGCGCGCATGCTCAACGTCGAGCCGGTGCCCCAAGGCGGCTTCCGGCTGGCACCCCGTACCCGCGACGTCGGCGCCGTCCGTGGCGGCCTGACCCCGGGCGCCTCGGGAGCGGTCGCGGCGACCCTCGGCGCGGCCGGCACCGTCGGCACGCTCGACATGGGTGCCGACGTCGCGATCGCCGGTGTCGACCTGCTCGGGCTCACATCCGCCCAGACGCTCGCCGGGCTGCTGTCCGTCGAGGCGCTGAATGTGTCGACCGGCCTCTGGCAGGCGCTGGCACCGCCGTTCTCCGCGAGCGCCACGGCCCGGGCGCGCCGAGCGGCGCTGGCGCCAGGCGTCACGGTCACGGCCAGGTTCGTGCGGCTGCGACTCGTCGGCGCGCCGCCGGCCGCGACCGCGATCGCCGCCACACTCGCCGCGTTCGTCGAGACACCGGGCGTCCAGCCGGTGCGCCTCGTGCCGTTCACTTCGGCGTCGGGCGTGGCCTACCAGGCGGTGCTGACGCCCGGCGCCGTCGACTTCTGGCGCGAAGGCGCTTTCGTCGGCTGCTGCGCGATCACCTATGCGGGCGCGGACGTGCCGGCGATCAAGACCGAGCAGCGCGCCGACAGCATGATCGTCTATCATCAGAACTATCCGCAGTTGCGTGTGCTGCGCGTCGACGCCGACCACGAATGGGCGGTGACGGCGGTACCCTACACGGACGTGCCGCAGGTCGATTACGGCGGCGTCTACGTCAACGTCCCCGACGCCTTCGACGTCTATATCCGCTATGGCGCGACGACATCGCCCGAGGCGATCACCCTCGTGATCTCGGTCAACGGGCTCGATGCGCCGGGTGTGCAGGTCCCCGCCGGACCGGACTGGGTCGCGTTCGGCGTCGCCATCAAGGCGTCGCTCGAAAGCATGGCGTCCGTCGAGACCGGCCTCACCGTCTCGGTCGCCGTCGCAGGGCTCCTGGCAGTGGTCAGCATCGCCTTCACCGGCACCGGCAACACGGGAGCCACCTTTGCGCTGTCGGCGCGCATCCCGTCGACGCCCGACGCAAACGCGAACGTGGTCAAGTCGGTGAACGGTTCGACCGGCGGTGAGAACCTGTTCGGCACGGTTCGCGGCTACCCCAGCGTCGGGGTGTTCTACCAGGACCGGCTGTTCGAGGGCGGCTTCCGCTCCAAGGTCTCTGCGTTCCTCGCATCGGTCACCGCTGATTACTTCAATCTGAACATTGCCATTCCGACGGCGGATGGCGCCATCCTCTACAACCTCGACACCGACGGCGCCGAGCGGATCATCCACATGGAGCGGGCGAGGCACCTCTGCCTCTTCACGACCGACGCGGAATACTATCTCGCCGACAGGGCCGTCTCGAAGACGGCGGTGCCGAACATCGTCCAGTCGTCGCGCAACGGCAGCAGCGAGCTGGTGCCCGTTGTCGAGAATGAGGGCTCGCTGATCTACGTGGCGCGCAACCGCGGCACGATCTATGCCGCGACCTATTCCGACGTCAGCCAGGCCTACGACAGCCAGCCGCTGTCGCTGCTCGCCAGCCATCTCTGCAACGGCCTGATCGGCGCCGCGCTCCAGCGCGCGACCGACGATGGCGACGCCGCCCGCCTCTGGCTCGTGCGCGACGACGGGACCGTCGTGATCGGCGTGCTGATCCGCAATCAGGACGTGACCGGGTTCGTCCGCTGGGAGACGGCCGGCGCCGTCCGGGCCGTCATGGTCGATGGCCGGAACGATCCGTATCTCGCGGTCGAACGCACGATCGCCGGCGCGCAGCGCCTGCGGTTCGAGCGTCTCGAACCCGACCTGATCCTCGACGGCACCGTGACGAGTACGGGCGCGCCGCGCACGCTCGTGACCGGGCTCGCGGCCCACGAGGGCGCAGTCGTCCATGCCGAGGCCGATGGCTACACCCTCGGACCGTTCACGGTTGCCGGCGGCGCGATCACGCTGCCGGTCGCGGCAGCGACGATCTCGGTCGGCCGCTGGACCGCGCCAGAGCTCGTCACCCTGCCGCTCCCGCGCGAGGTCGCGGACCGCACCGTGCTGCGCCGGCCGGCGCGCGTCCACACCGTCAGGCTGCACGGGCTGGGCGTCACCAGCCTCGCGGTCGGCGCCAACGGCCAGCCGCTGCGCGCCGTGCCGCTCTACCGTGCCGGTGATCCGGTCGACCAGCCGCAGCGCGCGGTGACCGGCGAGATCGTGGTGACCGGCATCCGCGGCTACAGTCCCGACGCACAGGTCACCATCGGCCAGATCATGCCCGGGCGCCTGGCGATCCGCGACGTCATCGTCGAAGCGAGGACCTGATGGTCGAATTCGCCTCCGCCGCCCTCGGCTCCCTCGCGTCCAGCATCGGCAGCGCGCTCGGCGTCGGTTCCGCCGCGGTGGGCGCGCCGCTCAACCTCGCGGCCACCGCTTTCAGCACCCTGCCGGCCGCATCGGCCGCCGGCGGCACGCTGTCCAGTCTGTTCTCCGCCGGCTCGCTGGCGTCGGTCGTCTCGGGCGGTGCGGGGCTGGCGTCGGCCTTCGCGTCGATCCGCCAGGGTCAGGCCGAAGCGGCCGGGCTGAACGAGAAGGCGCTCGACGTCGGCCAGGACATCCTCGCCGAACGCGTCCAGGGCAACGAACGCCAGAACACGCTGCGCCGCGGTCTCCTCGAGGCGCTGGCGGAGCGGGACGTCGCGACCGCGGCCTCCGGCCTCGATCTGTCCTTCGGCACCGCCCGGGAGGCGCGTCGCGCGGCCGTCGAGGACGGCGAGCGTGCGCTGGGGATCGACCAGGGCACGACGGACTTCCGGGTGTCGCGGTTGCGCCAGCGCGCGGACCTGCTCAGGTTGCAGGGCGGAGAGGCCCGTCGCGGCTCGCTCGCCAGAGCGGCCGGGCAGCTCCTCGAAACCGGCGCTTCCGTCCTGCGGCGGGGCTGACCATGGTCAATCGGCGCGCGTCCGGTATTCAGGTCGAGGAGTTCAGGCCGCGGCCGCTGCTGCCCGAAGGCAACGTCCAGGTCGATTACCTCGGCGGCGAGGCCGACCGCCAGACGGCCCGCGCGCTCGAGGAAGTATCGTCGAAGTTCGGCCGTCTGGCCGACCAGTTCGTCGAGAACGAGGCGACCAACGCCGGCAAGGTGGCAGGAAACGACCCGGCGTTCCGGCCGTCGGGAGCCGGCACCCTGCGTGCCCAAGCCTTCGACAAGGCGGCGACCACGGTCTACGCCGACAAGCTGGACGCCAAGATCAGCAGCGTGGTCACACAGCTCTATACGGACTACTCGGCACTCCCGGCGGACCAGCGCAACCCGTCGGCGTTGCAGCGGCAGTTCGAGGCCGCGAAGACGAAGATCCTCGACGACGACGCGTTTCCGGAGATCCGCGGCCAGACCGAGGCGCGCTTCGCGACCCTCGCCCGGCCGCATCTGAAGTCCGCGGCCGACGACCTGCAGGCCAGGACCCTCGACGCCGAGCGTGTCTCGGCGATCGAGGCGATCAATACGAGCCGCGGCGCGATCGCGCGCCTGACCTCCGGCGGCGCCGACACACCCGAGGCCCAGGAGGCGCTGCGGCAGGAGCAGGCGTCGATCGATGCCCGCACCGACCGCCTGGTGCGGCGCGGCACGATCACGGCCGTCACCGGTCAGAAGCTGCGCGACGATGCCCGGACCGAGACGCAGCAGCGGATCGTCGAGGCACGGCTCGACAGGATCGGCAGTCTCAGCGAGCTCGACGCTCACGAGGCGCAGTACCGCGAGGGGCTGAAGAGCGGTGGGCTCAAGGAACTGACGGCCGACACCATCGACAAGATCGACGCGGCCTACGACAGGCGCCGACGACAGCTGACCATCGCCACCGGGGCGGACGCGGGCCGGCTGGGCAAGGCGATCGACAGCGCGATCCAGCGCGAGCGCGAGGGCTTCACGGTCCCGGCCGAGGAGCTGGCGCAGCTGCGCATCCTCGCCGAGCGCGCGCCCGGCGGCGCGGCGCTGATCGACCGGGCGGAGCGGCGCATCGGCGTGACGCGCTCGCTCCGCGGCCGGCCGCCCGAGGACATCGACCTCGCGCTCAATCTCGTGCGCCAGCGCCAGGCGCGCACCGGGGGCAGCAGCGAGGCCGAAGCCGACACGGTCCGGTATCTCGAGGAGCTGCGCGACGAGACGCGCAAGGCGATCGCCACCGACCAGCTGGGCCACGTCCAGAAACAGGGGCTGGTGCAGGTGGTGCCCATCGATCCCATGGCCGACGACCGCAGCTTCGAGGCGCAGATCGCCGCCCGCACGGCGCTGGGCCGCAGCATCGGACAGGGCCTCAACCGTCCGCCGCAGTTCCTGCAGCCCGACGACGTGAACCGGCTCCGGACCGAACTGAAGAAGGACCCCGATCGCGCCCTCGGATTGATCCGCGGCATCGTCAGGGGCGCCGGCCGCGACGCGCCGGCCATACTCGCCGAGCTCGGCGAAGGCGCGCCCGAACTGGCCGTCGCCGGCCAGCTGGTCGCCGCCGGCACCCCGGGCCAGCGCGATACCGCGCGCGACCTGCTCGAGGGCTACCGGATCAAGGCGATCCCCGGCGCCAGGCTGCCGCAGCCCAGACGCGAGGACGTCGACAAGATCAGGTCCGAGGTGGTGGGCCGGGCCTATGCCGAGCTGCCGGAGAGCCGGGCGCGACTGGACGTCGCTGCCACCGCGATCTGGCAGGCGAGGGTCAGCCGCTTCAACGTCGAACCCGGATCGGCCGACGCGCAGGAGGAGCTGCGCCGCGCCTACGAGCAGGCGGCCGGCCAGGCCACGGTACAGAAGACCCGATATGGTGGGGTCGGCACCGTCCAGGGCGGCTGGCTCTCGTCGGGCGCCAAGGTGCTCGTGCCCCAAGAGGTGCGCGCCGATCGCTTCATGGACGTGATCGGTGCCCTGACCGAGGCCGATCTCGCCGCGCTGGGTCCCAACCGGCCGCAGGCACCGGACGGGACCGTCTTCGGCCCGCGGGCGCTGGCGCGCGCTTTCCCCGTACGCGTCGGCACCGGATACCGCTTCTCGAGTACGAACCCCGAGCGCGATCCGCCAAAGTTCATCCCGCGCGCCGACGGCCAGCCGTTCACCCTCGACCTCGACCCGCTGCTGCCGACGCTGCGCGGCCGCGTGCCGGGCGCGTTTTTGGGGAACTGACGTGATCCTCGAGGAAGCGCCGCGCGACCGCGCGTTCGACACCGTCGCCAGCCCCGACGAGTTCCTGACCTTCGGCGAGACGCTGCGCGAGGTGGCGGCCGACGCGGGCGGATCGGCCCGCCGCGGTTTCGCGCTCACCGGGGACGAACAGGCCGCGCTCCTCGAGGAGCCGCGCCGGCGCAGCGACCGGCTGTTCGAGGCCGCCCGGCGCAGCCAGCAGCTGGTCGACAACACGAACGCCCGATCGGAGGCGCTGACGGCCGCCTACGACCGGCGCCGGGACGTGGTGCGGTCGGTCACCGGCGTCAGTCTGGAAAACCCTGAGCACAACGGGTTCGAGCGGGAGGCGCGCGCCATGTGGCTCCAGCGTCTGCAAGCCGGCGAGATCGACTTCACGACTTACGCCGAGAGTTTCGCGCGGGTGTCGCCCGATCTCCAGCGCCGGGCCTTCGACGCCGCGGTCGCGGAGCTGGCGGCGCAGAAGCCGGAATGGGCGCAGGCGCTCCAGTTCTACCAGACGCCGCAGGAACAGGCCCGTGCCATCGCCGGCAACGCCGAAGCCGAGCTGACGCAGGCCCGGTCAACCGGCCCGGGCGGTGCCGCGGGCTTCGCCGTCGAGGGCGCGGCGAGCGTGCTCGGCTCCCTCTCCGATCCCGTCACGCTGGCGAGCCTGGCGCTCGGCGCCGGCCCGTCCGCCGCCAGGAGCGTCGTCGGCCAGGTGACGTCGGTGGCGCTGCGCGAGGCCGCGATCAACGCCGGAGTGACCGCGCTGCAGCAGCCGGTGGTGCAGGCCTGGCGTCGCGAACTGGGGCTCGTCAACGGGGTCGAACCGGCGATCGAGAACGTCGGCATGGCGGCGCTGATCGGCGGCGTGTTCGGCGGGGCGGTCGGCGGCCTTCAGGCGGCGCTGCGCCGGCCGGAGGCGGTGGCCCTGGCCGACACCGTCGACCGCGTGCTGTCGGGCCGCGGCACGGCCGCCGAGGCGCGTCAGGTGATCGACACCCTCGGCGCGCCGCTCAACGACGACGCCGGACGGCAGCTCGATGCGGCAGCCAGAGTGGAGGCCCAGGCCGCCGATCTGCCGCCGGCGCCCGCGGGAGTGGCCGCAATCGACCATCTGGACACGATCGACGACGCGCTGCGCCACGCGATCGATCCCGACGCCCCTTCCCCGGTGTCGCCGTTGCCTGCGCCTGCTGCTCCGCCAGTCCTGGCCGATCCGGTCGAGGTCAAGCGTCAGCTCGCCGCGTTCAAACAGCAGGTCCCCTTCACGACGATCGACAGCCAGTTTAAGGCGGCGCCTGCCAATCAGGCGCGACTTGCGGCCGCAGCCGATGAAATCGGCGCTCGCTACGGGCTGACGTTCACCGACCCCGGCATCAAGACGCGGGAAAGTGCAGCGCGGAAGCTGGCGGTCAAAGGCTACGTCAATGCAAGCGACATCACCGACATCGTTCGCGGCGGCTTCAACGTGCGGTCACCCGCCGATGCCGACCGCGTCGTGGCCGACCTGCGCCAGCGGTTTGAAATCATCGACGAGGGCTGGAGCGAAACCTTCGCGGGCTACGTAGACCGCAAGCTGATCGTCCGGTTTCCCGACGGCCAGCTCGGTGAAGTGCAATTCTGGGAGCCGTCGCTTTACAAGGCCAAGGAGACAGGCGGTGGCCACGCGCTTTACGAGCGGTTTCGTACATTGTCGCCCGGCGCGGAGCGAGACCGGGCGCTTGCGGAAATGCAGGCGCTCTATGCGCGAATACGCTCGGGTCTGTCCGACGCCTGGCGGGGCATCGGCGGAAATATCGGCAACGAAGGGAACGTCGCCTCGAACGCCTCCGGCGTCATCACCTTGCCCGACGTCAGAACGTCCGCCTCGTCGACGAGCGTCCAGCGTCCATCTATCAGCGCGAAAGCTGCGCTGGGCGAAAACAGCACCGGGTCGCCTTCCCAGGTACCTACGGCCCAATTGGCTGTCATTGATCGTCCTTCTGGCGGAGAGGCGCTGTCCAGCGAGCCTGTGCGGTTCCGCGTGCTCGATCGGCCAGTCGCATTCGAGAGCGTGCCCGCAACAAGCCTTACGACAGACGCCTTGACATTTCAATACAAGAGTGCTGGCGACGCCGCTGGCGTGACTGATCGATTGCGGTCGGTCGGTTCATGGGACCCGCTAGCCGCCGGAAAAGCCGTCGTCTACGAGCGCTCCGACGGCAGCCGCGTCATCGCCGACGGTCACCAGCGGCTCGGTCTCGCCAGACGGCTGCTGAGGGAGAGCCCCGCCCAGGACATCCGCCTCGACGCCTACGTGTTCCGCGAGGCGGACGGCTGGACACCGGCGGACGTACGTGCGATCGCCGCCAAGAAGAACCTCCAGGAGGGCAGTGGCACGCTGCTGGATACCGCGCGGATCATCAGGGACAGACCCGATCTGTTCGACGCGTCGCTCCCGCTCTCGGACGGCCGCATCCAGCAGGCCGTCGGGCTGGCACGGCTGTCGGACGTCGCATGGTCGGCCGTGATCAACGAGCGCGTCGAGGCAAACCACGCGGCATGGATCGGCCGCCAGCTGCCGAACCAACCGGAGCTGCACGGCGCGATCGTCGAAAGCCTCGTGCGGGTACGACCGGACAGCGAGGCCGCGGCCCGGTTCGCCATCTCCGACGCGATCGTGGCCGGATTTCGAACCGAAGTGCAGGAGACGTTGTTCGGCCAGCTGGAGACGACGCTGTCGCTGGCACCGGAACGCGCGCGGATCTTCACCGCTGCGATGAAGCGGCTCGAACAGGACAAGCGTCTGTTTTCCGTCCTCACGGACCGGGCGACGGCGATCGAGGCTGCCGGGAACCAGCTCGACACGGTCGCCAACGCGGGCCGACGCGACACTGCGGACCGTCTGCGCTTCCTGCTCGAGAAGCTCGCGACCCGAACCGGACCGGTTTCGGACGCGCTCAACCGCGCGGCCGTCGCTCTCGCGGAAGGTGGCAGGACGAACGCCGTGGCCGACCGGTTCACGCAGGACGTGCTGGACCTGATCCAGCGCGACGGCCTCGACGCGCTGTCGGCCAGCCCGTCTCTGCGAACGGCCTCGCCGGTCGAGCCCGGCAGTCCGGCAGCCGCCGCGCAGGCCGACGCGCTGACACCCGAGCTGCAGCTTCGCGACCCGGCCGTCGAGCCCTCCTTCTTCGATACGTTGCCCCAGGCGGCGACGGAGGGGGGGCGGGACATGCGGCCGGTGCCGATCGCCGAAGCGCTTGTGGAGGCCGACAAAAAGGAGCTGTTCGGAGACCTCGTCGCGTCGTGTAAGCTGGACTGATCATGACCCTCTCATCATGCCTCCAGTCAGCCGTGAACCAGGGCGCCATCACCGGCGTCGAGGCGGAGGCGCTGCTTCGTCGTCACCAGGAGCTGCGCGGTCAGCTCGCGCTCGAACTGGGCGATGCTGCCGCGGCCGGTGCGGCCCGCGACCGTCTGGCCAGGGAACTCAAGCTGGAGGCGATCGAGGATCGCCGGTTGATCGGGCTGACCAGGCAGGCTCGCGACCGGGCACTCGCCGACGTCACCGGCTACCGTGACGCCCGGGGCCGGCCCGACGTGCTCTCGGGAACGCTGCGACTGCTCGAACACTTCGGTTTCAGCGGCTATTCCTCGGTCGAGGGGCGCATGAAGTCGATCGTCGGCCTCGCCCACGCGCGCATGGCCGACCTGCTCGACACCTTCGACCGGAGCCTCGCGACCGGCGCCCGGCGCAACAAGGCGACGCTGGCCGAGGTGGTGCGCGAGTTGCACGGCGAGGACACGAAGAACCTCGCGGCCAAGGGGTTCGCCTCGACCTTCCGCGACGTCGCGGAGGATTTGCGCGGCCGCTTCAACGCCGCCGGCGGCCAGATCGGCCACCTCGACGGCTGGGCGCTGCCGCAGCTGCACGATCCGCGCGCCATGGTCCGGGCCGGTCGCGGCCAGTGGAAGAAGTTCATCGCCCCGCGCCTCGACCTCGCGCGGATGCGCGACCCGCTCACCGGCGATCCGCTCACGGCGGCGCGCCTGCAATCGGCGCTCGACGTCGCCTATGATCGTATCGTCTCCGACGGCTGGGGCGACCGGGCGCCGCAGGCACTGCCGCAGGGCCGCGGTGCCCTGGCCGGCCAGCGGTCGGACCATCGCTTCCTGATCTTCAGGGATGCCGCGGCGTGGCAGGACTACGCGTCGAGCTTCGGCCAGGGCGACGCCTTCGCGGCGATGATGAACCACGTCCGCGGCATGGCGCGCGACGTCGCCGCGATGGAGATCCTCGGGCCGAACCCCGGCGCCATGGTCGAGTGGCTGAAACAGGTGGTGCGCATCGAACAGGGCAAGGCGACCGCCGGCCAGCCGTCGCTGTACCAGGCGAACACCGCCGAACGTGCCTTTCAGGCTGGCGGCGCCGTCGACTATCAGGTCGATGCGCTGTGGAACGAAATCCGCAGCGTCGGCCAGGTCAACGCCTTCTGGGCTGCTGGGTTCGCCAACGTCCGGTCGCTGCTGACGTCGGCGCTGCTCGGCTCGGCCAGCGTCACGGCGATCGCCACCGATCCATTCATCGCGAACGCAGCCAAACGCCTGTCGGGGCTGCCGACGCGCACGATCGTCGAGGAGATCGTCCGGACGCTCGCCGGCGGCTCGCGCCGCGACATGGTCCGATCCGGCCTGATCCTCGACGACGCCATGCACGTGCTCGGACAGGAGGCGCGCTACGTCGGCACGCTGCAAGGGACCAACGCCACGAACTGGCTGGCCGATCGGACGCTGACGCTGTCGGGCCTCGCGCCGTGGACGCAAGCGCGTAAGTTCATCTTCGGCCGTGAGCTGCAAGGCTGGGTCGCCGAGAACGCCGGCAGCGAGTGGTCAAAGCTCGACGCCCGCCTGCGCCGGACTATGGAAGGTTACGGCTTCGATGCCGGCGTCTGGAACACCGTGCGCGGCGTCACGCCGCACGAACCGACACCTGGTGCATTGTTCGTACGCCCGGCCGACGTGGCGCTGACCGATCGCGCGGCCGCAGAGCGGTATCTCGAGATGATCCTCGGCGAGACCGAGCGGGCGGTGCCGAGCGGCACCAAGCGTCTGCGCTCGCTCACCCGCGCCGGGTCGCGGCCCGGAACCGTGACCGGCGAGCTGGTGTCGAGCTTCATGCAGTTCAAGGGTTTCGTGCTCTCGCTGGGATCGCTCCAGCTGGAAGCTGTCGCCCGCGAGACGGCCGATTTCGGCAAGGTCCGCGGCGCTCGTTACGCCGGGGCGCTGCTGCTAGGGCTGACGCTCGGCGGCGCGGTTTCGACCCAGATCAAGCAGCTGCTGAACGGTAAGGACCCGCAGCCGATGGACGATCCCCGCTTCTGGGTCGCCGCGGCCAAGGCGGGCGGCGGTCTGGGCCTGTTCGGCGACTTCCTGTTCGCCGACCAGTCGCGCTTCGGCCAGGACGCGATCACCTCCATGGCCGGGCCAACATTCGGTCTCGTGTCCGACGTCACCAAGGCGACGCTCGGCAACGTCTATCGCCCGCTGAAGGGCGACGACGTCAACAGCGGCGACGTCACCAAGCTGGCCCGCTACACGCCGGTGATCTCGTCGCTCTGGTACACGCGACTGGCCTGGCAGCGCGCGTTCATCGACCAGCTCGACTATCTGGCCGACCCCGACGCACACCGCACCTTCCGCACGCGCGAACGGCGCCTCGCGCGCGAAACCGGGCAGGAATTCTGGTGGCGCCCGGGCGAGCTGGTGCCGCAGCGGGCGCCGTGACGCGCCAAGGTTAACGGCCCGCCGGCGGCGCCATGCTGCCGCGCATGTCGATCGCCTATCCCATCCCGCGCCAGACGCGGCAGAACGACTACACGGCCGCCGGCGGCCAGACCGTCTTCGGCCCGACCGACTGGCGGGCCTACGCGCCCGCGGACGTCGCCGTGCTGGCCCGGCCAGCCGGCGGCAGCGAGTTCGTCGTCGTCGCCGCGACCGTGACGCTGGGCGGCGCCGCGCCGGCCGTCGCCACCGTCACTCTCGCGGTTCCCGCCGTCGCCGGCACGACGATCCGCGTGCGCGGCGAGCGCATCGACGAGCGGCTTCTCGATGCGACGCTCGCCGGGGTGGTGCGATCGGCGCTCCTCGAGCGTGAGTTCGACCGCCACACGATCCTGTTCCAGGAGGCGCGGCGCGACATCCGGGACCTCGAGACGACGACGCTGCGCGTGCCCGACGGCGAGACGCCGCCCGATCGCCTGCCGCCCGTCGCCGCGCGCGCCGGCGCCTATTTCGTGTTCGACGCGGACGGCAACCCAAGCGTCGCGCTGCCGGTCACCGGCTTCCCGCTCCTGCCGGGGAATGCCACGACGCCGCTCCAGGCCGTGCCGCTCCAGCAGCTCAATGCGCGGCTGGCGCCGCTCGAGCCGCTGCCCGCCCGGTTACAGCAGCTCGTCACCACGCCCTTCGACTTCGGCGCGGTCGGCAACGGCATCGCCGACGACAGCGCCGCCTTCGCGGCAGCGGAAGCGGCCTCCGCCTCGGTCTACGTGCCGCCCGGCACCTACGTCGTCACCGTCCCGCCGACGCTCGGCAAGACGTGGGGACCCGGCCGCTGCTTCATCGCCGGCGTGCAGACCTACCTGCACCCGCGCCCGGGGCCGGTGGACACGATCTACGCGTCGGTGTTCGAGCCGAACACGGTCGAGGCCGTGAGCGCCACTGCGGCGATCCAGCGGGCGATCGACTTCGCGCAGGATCGCGATCTGTGGGTCGATCTGCAACCGGGCGCCCGGTACCTCATCGGCGCGCCCGGGCTGACCATGAAACACGGCCGGTCGGCCAGCGATACGCGGGCCTATCAGGTGCGGCTGCGCGGCAACGGCTGCCTGTTTCGGGTCGCCGCCGGCGTCCGCGGCCTGTCGATCGTCCCGCGCTGCCTGCTGGCTGACGTCAACACCGGCCGCGGCGACGCGCTCATGGACATTTCCGGTATCGATTTCGACGGCTTTCTCGGGCCGACGACGGCGACCGGGCTGCGGATCGGTGCCTTCGGGCTCGTCACGTCCAGTTTCGCGTTCTCGCAAGTACGCGACCTGAAATTCGAGAGCTTCACTGCAGGCAACGTCCTTCAGGTTGACGAGGCCAAGCACATCGATTTCCGGAACGTGGTCGTCCGTGCCGGCACGGCGCTGTTCCAGGCGACCACCGCGAACTCCTTCTGCGGCGACTTCGTCTTCTATTCGTGCGAGTTTGCCGGCGACGCGACGGTTCGACCGCTGAGGGTGCTCACGGCGAGCAGCGGCCAGGCGCGCGGGTTCCATTTTCACGGCACCAAGATCTACAAGACCGGCACCCGCCTTGAGGCGTCGGGATCGTCGCAGATCGGCGACATCTGGTTTTTCGGCACCCAATGGGATGGACCAGGCGCTCCGGCCGGCCAGCGCGCGGTCGATTTCGCCGCGATCGACACGGCGCAGATCTTCCAGATCCACTTCGTGCGCCCGTACTTCGTCAACTACACCGGTCCGGCGATCTTCGCGACGTCGACGGGCTCGGCGTCGATCCGCCAGTTCGTCGTCGACGGCTGCGGCCTCGGCCTGATCCAGTGCGATCCGGCCGACGGCAACGCGGCGCTTTATTTCGTCGGTATCGAAGCTCTCACGATCACCGGGCTGGAAGCGGACAGCATCACCAAGGTCAGCGGGACGGCCGCGATCATCAACATCGACGGCTGCGAGCACGTGTCGGTGATCGGCAACAACGCCACCCGGTGCGGGACCGTCGACTTCGGCATCCTCATCGGCAACGGCAACCGTCACATGGTCCGCGACAACAAGATGACCGTCCTGACGGCCGTCCTGAACGACTACACCGGCGGCTCGCCGATCCGCTCCACCGGCGACAACCTGCTGACGTGAGGCACCCATGAGCATCGTCAACCGCACCATCACGCTCGGCGGCACCGCAGAGGTCGCGGTCGCCGCCGGCGGCTTCTCCGAGTGGTCGATCATCAACCTCGGCGGCGCCACGCTTATGGTGTCCGACGATCCTGCCAACCCTCCATCCGCGACGACCGGTATCCCGATCGAGGCGGGTGCGACGCAGGGCCGCCGGCCGGCCGAGGGGCAGTCGCTGCTCGCGTGGAGCGCCACGACCGGGCATCCCTTCGTCGTGGTGACGAAATGACCCTGACGGTCGGCGGCGGTCTGGTTATGAGCGCTCGCGATCGCAACAGGATCTATGATCATGTGCAGGTTGGCACGCGCGCGCATTCGATGAACGGCCTGCTGCAGGCGGTCGGCTTCACGCGAATGCACTTTCGCTGGCGTCTGACGGCGCCCGAGAGCGGGCTCAACAACGTCCGGCTGGTGTTCGGCAACTACTACATCACCTCCGGCCGGACGGAGGCCGGGAGCGGCAACGTCCTCACGATCGACGCGGCGATCGAGATCACCACGCCGCAGACGCGTTTCGACGCCGCCGTGGTGCCGATCACCGTGCCGCTGACGTTCGGTGGCTCGCGCACGGTGGCGCTCGCCGATGGCGGCGAGGCTACGACCGATCCGTTCAATCCGACCCTGCCCGCCAACAGCGAATGGTGGGTCCGTGGTTCGGTGCTCGTCGCCGCGAACGAGTTCATCCCGGTCGGCATGCAGTCGAACGCTACCGGCGAGGCGGCCACGACCGACAGCGGCGCCACGCAGGCGGCCGCCACCGGCGCGATCACCGGTACGGCGCAGCCGGTCGGCTTCGGACCCATCAGCGTCTTCGGTCAGGCCGGACGCAGGCAGCCGAGCGTGCTGATCCTCGGCGACAGCTTTTCGTATGGCCAAGGTGACGTGTCCGCCGGCGACGGCAGCCGCGGCATGGCGCGTCGCGCGCTCGTCGGCATCCGCGGTGCGGCACTGCCGAGCCTCGGCCATTTTCGCGGCTCCGACGAGCTGCGCGGTCAGGCACAGGACATCCAGCCGCGCAAGCGTGGCCACTGGTGGACCTGCACGCACTGCATCATTTCTCTCGGCACGAACGACGTCAACAACGGGCGAACCCTCGCGCAGATGCAGGGCGATGCCCAGGGCATCTGGAGCCAGCTCGCCCGCCTCGGCATTCCGCGCTGGCACGTCCGCATCCCGCCGCGCACGACGTCCACCGACGCCTTCGCGACGGCCGTCAATCAGACACCGCTCCCCGGCTTCGCGCCCGGCGGCATTCGCGAGCAGTTCAACACCTGGCTCGACACGCAGGTGAGCACCGGCAACGTCGCCGGCGTCATCGATTGCAACGCCGGCCTTTGGGCCGATGCCGGGACGCCGTCAGTCTGGGCGCCGGGCCAGACGACGGACGGCGTCCATCCCGTGAGCGCGGCGCACATCGCGGCCGCGACACGCATCCGGGCCGTGGCGGCCATGTTCTGAGGAGAGCGACGGCATGGACATCGATTATTCGGCGCTGCGGTTGTGCGTGTTCGACGCGGCCGGCCGCTTCGTTCGCGCGCACAAGGGGATTTCCCGGGAAGATCTGGCCTCGTTCCTCGAGGAGGGCGAGCGGATCGCCGAAAGCGCCGACGCCATGCCCGGCTGGACGCTCCGGCCGGACGGCGCCGTCATGCCGAGCGGTGACGCGTGATGGACCGCGCGCTGTTCTTCCGGCTCGTACGTGACGGCGCGTTCGGCGGCCGCCTCGGCCAGGCGCAGGTCGACGGCATGACCCGCATCCTCGACTACTGGCAGGAGCATCATGCCGACCGGCCTCTCGCCCAGCTCGCCTATGTGTTCGCCACCGCGAAGTGGGAGACCGCCCACACGATGCAGCCCGTCCGCGAAATCGGGCGCGGCAAGGGCAAGCCGTACGGCAAGTCCGGTAGCAACCATCGGCAGGTGGCCTACGGTCGCGGCCTGGTGCAGCTGACGTGGGATCGCAACTACGAGCGCGCCGATCGCGAGCTCGGGCTCGGCGGCCGTCTGATCGCCGACTACGATCTGGCGCTCGACCCCGCGACGTCGGTGGCGATCCTGATCGCCGGCATGATCGGCGGCTGGTTTACCGGCAAGCGTCTCGACGATTACATCGCCGACGGCGTCGTCTACGACTTCGTCGGGGCGCGGCGGATCGTGAACGGCACCGACCGGGCGCGCGCGATCGCCGATCTGGCGACGCAGTTCTACGCGGCCCTCGTGCAAGCCCATGGTCGCAGCCGCGCGGCAGAGGTGGACGCAGCCATGCCCGCTACCGAACCCGACGACGCGCCCGTCACGACCGGCAAGCCGGCGGGCTTGAGCACTACGATCTGGGCGCAGGTCGGCGGCATCGTCACTGCGATCGTCACGCCGATCGGCACCGCCGTCGCCGATCTCGACTGGCGCGTCGCCGCCGTCCTGACCGCTGGCGCCGTGCTCGGCTTCGGCCTCTGGACGATCGCCGAGCGCGTCAAGAAGTCGCGGCGGTACGGTATATGAGCGCCATCCTGTCCGCGCTGTGGGGTCGCGCTTCGGGCTGGTTCGCCGGCCTCGGCGTCATGCTGGCAGCGCTCGCCGCGATATGGCTGAAGGGTCGGCGCGACGGCATCGCCGCGATGAAGGACGAACAGGAACGCGAGCGCCGTCGCGCGATCGAAGTCCGGAGGAAGGCAGATGCGGAAATCGATGCGATGGACGATCCTGCTGTTGGTCGCCAGCTCGACAGGTGGCTGCGTGACCGCCGCTGAGTTCTGCGCGGTCGCGCGGCCACTCACCATCGAGACCGCGGACAGCCTGACGCCGACCACTGCGCGGCAATTTCTTGCGCACAATCGCACCGGCGAGAGGCTCTGCGGCTGGAAGCCACCGCAGCCGCGCGGGAGCATGATGTGATGGCGCAGCCGATCGGCGAACGGCTGTCGGCCGTGGAGCGCGACATGAGCCACCTGCGCGACATGCTCGCAGCTCATCGCATCGAAGCCAAGGAGGCGGCCGACAAGGCCGCACTCGAACGCGCGGCCATGACCAAACAGATGAAGGAGGTGTTCGACCTCCTGAACAAGGCTCGCGGGGCCTGGTGGGCGATCGGCGGAATGCTGTTCGTCGCTGGCGCGCTCGGCGCCACGATCTACAAGATGCTGTCGATGCAGATCGGCCCCAAATGATCGCAGATCGTGCGACCGTTACCCGTCGCTCAATCCTAAATAATTGAAATCATTAGCGTCGATTGTAACTTTTAATCATGGGGTCGTGGGTTCGAATCCCACCGAGCTCACCAAGCTTTCCCTTTGTGAAATCAACGCCTTCGGGCAAAAGCGGCGGCGGAACGGGGGTGGAACGTGTGACCCGCGTGTGACCACCGCAGATGGTCACACGGTCACACGATGTTCTCGCTGCGATCAGCGACGATCGCGACAGCATGGCTGAAAGCTTCGACAAGCGTGAGGCTGACCTGCCCGTCGACGATCGCTTCCTCGTCGATCACGACCGACTGGCGATCGCCGTGGCATTCAGCGATGAACCGCCACCAGCGCTGACCGGCGTTGCAGGTTCGGAAGAACCGTTCGACCGGGCGACCGCATCGCGCGCACACTGGCACCTTCATGCCGACGTCTCCTTCTCGTACCAGGTGACGAGCTTCGCGATCGCGTTGTCGGCGAGCTCGGGGTGTGCGGCGAGGTAGTGGCGCATGATCTGATGGATCGAGGCCAGGCTGTGGCCGGTGATCGCGCCGATCTCGGGCAGTGAGCAGCCGGCGCGGGCGAGCCAGGTGACCGAGGTGTCGCGCAGATCCTGATCGGTCAGATCGGCGATCGACGGGAGCGGCCGGATCAACCAGGTGGCGCCGGCCAGCCGCTTCCGGAGACCGGCGTCGGGTTTCGTCGGCACGACGATCCGCACGCCGTCGAGCTCTACTATGCCCGCGGCGGCGGCGGCGCGGACGCGGGCGAACACGTGGCGGTAATGGTTCCCGGTCCATGGAACGTTCGTCGCCTCGGAGACGCAGGCTTGCGGCCATTCCACCGTCATCGCCGCGCGGCGCTCCCGCATGGCGGTCAGGCGGGCCGCCAGCTGCGCGGTCTCGGGGATCGCGACGATCGCCCGGGTCTTCTGCTGCACGAACACGCGTCGGCGATCGACGAGGCCGCGGTCGACGAGGTTCAGGCGGTCGGCCTGGCGCTGGCCGGTCCAGACGCCCAGCACGATCAGGTCGCCGACGTCGTGGCGGCCGAGCGCGTCGGCGGCCGCGACGAGGTGCGTGATCTCGGCCGGCGTCGCGGCGCGGAGCCGCGGCGTCGGCATCGTCATGCCGAGCCGGTGCGCGGGGTTGTGGGTGAAGGTAAGCTCGCCTTTGTCCATGCCCCAGGTGATGGCGGCCGAGAGCGTCGCCATGGCGCCGCGCGCGGAGGCGAGCCCGTAGCCCTCCCACAGCTGCTCGAACAGGCCGATCAGGATCGGGCGGGACAGCGCCATGACCGGCGACTGCCAAAGCTCGACGTCGTGCCGTTCGATGACGCGCGCCTTGTGCCGGTAGTCGCGGATGGTCGCCGGCGCGAGCCCACGCTCCTTGCGCTTACCGACCGTGACGGCGGCACGGCCGATCGCGCGCAAGTACAATTCGAACAGATGCTCGATGGTGATGGCGCGACCGCGCGGCAGGGGCTTCAGGCGCCCGCCGGCGGCGATCGCGGCGCGGCGGGCCGCCAGCTCCCTGTCGAGGGCCTGCGACGCCGCCAGCGCCTCGCCAGCGTTCATCCATGTACCATCGGGGCGCTTGAGGTCGCGCGACTGGAAGCCGAGCTTGCGCATCTTCGGCCCCGGCGTGATCCGTGGCCGCCCGTCGCGCCACGAGACGTGGCGGATGCTGATCGACTTCGTCATGAGGACCCCCGTCCTGCGGCACTATGCGACGTCGCAGTCGGGCTCCGGCGCGACGCGGTCGATGATGGTGCGGGGCGTTTCGGCAGGCAACAGTGGCGCCAACCGCGCCGCGGCGTGCCGGCCCGCCGTCGTGAGGACCGCCACGAGCTCGCCGTCGCGCCGCGGCCGATAGACATGGGCGAGGTTGAGCCGGTGCAGCCGAACCACGGCGCCGATCGGGACGCGGCCGGCGCCGCTGACGAAGTCGAGGCTCAGACCCTGGCGCCGCCAGCGGCCGCGCTCCGCAGCCATGACGCAGAGCGCAATCCGCAGATCGTGCCGCATCACGCCTCCGCGTAGCCGGGTTCGACCCGGCGCGGAGCCGGCTCACGTCCGATCTCCGACAGGCGTCGATCGACCTGATCGAGCGTCGCACGATGGCGTGCGATCAGGTCCTCGACCTGCCCGATGTCACGGTCCATGCACTCGAGAAGCGTACGGACCCCGCGCAGAACCTCCGCCAGGCGATCACGCTCGGTCATGGCGTCACCGTCGGGGCGGCGTAGCGGGAGACGAGGCGGAGGTTGTGGGCGGCGACGACGTCGTGGATCGGCGAGGCGTCGTTGGCGGCGGCCGGGGTCGCCAACTGGCCCTCGACCCAGGCGTGGACGGCGGCGCGCGACCACAAGAGACCGATCGGCAGCGGCCGGGGGAAGTCGCAGTCCGCGATCCAGTCGCGGAAGCGGCGGCGGACCGTGACGGGCGCCATGCCCAACGCTTCGGCCAGCTCGGTGATGTCATAGGTCAGGCAGGTGTGCATGAAGCGGCTCCGTCATTGCAGGACAGAACCTTTGTATCATGCAGATTTCAATCTGCAATAATGCAGGTATCGTTTTTAACGGCCTCGCATCCGGTCGATCGACCACTGGACGACGAGCGTGAAGCCGTAGCTGACCGTGAACACGCCGATGATCGCGAGAAAGCGGAGCGTGCCGCTGCCCCGGCGCCAGATGTCGAGGTCGGCGAGGGCCAGCACCGCCGTGCCGATCGCGAGTGTGAAGGCGCCGCGGCCGAGCGCTTCGCCCGGCCGGTCCGACAGCCTCGAGGCGGCGGCCGCGATGGCGAGCATGACGCCGCCGCCGGCGAAGACGGCCAGCACATCTTCGGTCATGTCCGACCCCGGACGAGGTCGGTCATCACGCCAGCAATCCGAACGCGGCGGCCGTCGACCGGCTCCGGTCGCGCCGCCAGGGCATCGAACGCGGCCGCCACGAGGTTCGGCGCCTGGTAGATGCGGAAGACCGTGGTGGCGCCGAGGCCTCGCTCGATCTGCGCGCAGACGACGTCGCCGTCGTGCGCCGGCACGGCCTGGTCGACGATCAGGACGTCGCCGGACCGGACGCCGGCCAGCGCGAGGATATCCGTGCGCATGACCCAGGCGAACGCGCTCTTGCGCCCGCCGATCAGCGCCTCGACCGCGCGCTGACGCGGGTCTCCCGGTTCGGCCAGGAAGGGCCGACCCTCCTCGCGGAAGCTCCTGACGCTTCCGGTCGTGTCGGGTGCCAGCGCGGCGCCTGGTCCGGCCACGCCCGCGAACTCGCTGATCTGCTGCACGGTCAGCGGGTTCAGGACCCCGCGATAGTCGACGTTGTTCAGGAAGCGGGAGAGCGTCGTGTCGGACACGCCGACGCGACGCGCGAGCTGCGTCGGCGAGAGGCCGGTTTGCTGCACCACCTCGGCGAGCCAGGCCCGCTGCGCATCCTGGATGGCCTGCTGCGCGGCGCTGCGCGCCGGCTTCGCCGTGTCCGCCTTGGCCAAAAGCCGCCCCCGATCGGCACGAACGCCGGCGTGACTATGGCCCTGTGGACAGGTGACGGCAGCAGTGAACATTGCAGTTGACGGCCGCCCGAAAATCAGATGCACGTCTGCATATATGCAGTTATCAACAGGTTAGCAACACGATGATGGGCATGACCGGACACGCGCTGCGAGCACGAAAGGACGCGCTCCGCCTGCCCGTGAAGGCGCTGGCAGAACGCGCCGGCCTCGACGAGGACAACGTGCGCAAGGTTCTGACGGGCGTGAACGATCCTCGCGCGTCGACGCTCGCCGCACTCGACCGGGCGCTGCACGCCGAAGAAGACGCCATGCGCGCCTATCTGGACGGGCTTTCAGCGCTGCCCTTGCGGGAGGCCGCGGAATAGTCCGCGGCGTCAATACAGTGGAGACGACCGATGATGGAATTCTACCTGCAGGGCGACGTGCTTCTGGAGCGCGTGGCCGACGTGGCGGCGCCTTCCGGCCAGCTGGTCCCGCCGCACGCCGACGGCAGTGTCGTCCTCGCCGAAGGCGAGGTCACCGGCCATCGCCATCGCTTCACGGGCGATAGCGGCGGCGTGGTGATGTTTCGGGACGACGGGCTCGCGCGCGACGTGCCATCCGATCTGTATCTCGGCCACATCAAGATCGCAGGGGCGGCCGCAGCCCTGCTGCACGAGGAACACGATCCGATCGTGCTGCCCGCCGGCACGTACCGCGTCCGCGCCCAGCGCGAATACGATGCCGGGGAGGCGCGCCGTGTCCTCGACTGACCCGCGCATCACGACGTTGACGGCCGAACAGGCAGCCATGATCCCGATCATTCGTGACCGGTTTCTGGCATTCGGCCTGTCGACGGAGCCGGCAGACCGCCCACGCGCCGAAGCCGCTGTTCGCGCAGCATATACCGTTGCTGGACTTGATCCACCAAAGATCATCGTTTGGATGAACTCACCGTTGCATGGCGCGATGGCAGCATACATGCTAAATGCTGTTATGAAGAAGGCGCCGGCGGTCAGGAATCAGGTCAGGGATCAGGTCGGGGATCAGGTCTGGGATCAGGTCAGGGATCAGGT
>CAZVMY010000001.1:10863-35508 GCA_964628955.1 uncultured Methylocystis sp. | reverse complement strand
GGCGACGGAGTTGCGGTCGGCAATCCCGATTCCGGTATGGCCGAGGAGCAGCGCCGTCAGTACGAGGTCCTGCGGATGCGACGCGCCGCGCAGGAAGGAAAAATTCGTCGTCGTCGCCAGTTCGGCATAACGGATCATGCCGGGGCCTCAGGCGAAGAGGCCGTGCAGGAACCAGCGAGGTGCATTGGTCTCGCGACCGTAGAGCCCTTCGCGGTAGATCCAGAACCGACGGCCGTCGGCATCCTCGACCCGGTAGTAATCCCGCGTCGGCGTTCCCGTCGGCTTTTGCCACCATTCGGCGGCGATGCGCTCCGGCCCTTCGGCCCGGGCCACCTCGTGCATGACGCGCCGCCAGCGGAAGCGCATCGGCGGCCCGTCCGGCACTTCCGCCAGGGTCTCGATGGGCTGGGGCGGCCGGAACAGCCGTAACGGCCGCATCGGCGGATCGAGAGCGGCAGGCGTGGGCCAGGGTGTCCCCGCGTCCCGGGATGTTTCGGTGTCCGCTCCGGCCGGAACGAGCGCGGCGGCGCGATCCGGGTCGTGCGTGTCGCCCGCCCGGAAGCGCGAGACACGGGCCGGTCCGAGCCGGGCCACCAGCCTGTCGACGAGATCGGCGACCTCGCCTTCGTCCTGATCCTGGCCGTCGAAGCTGGTCTGTGGCGTGCCGAGCGGCTCCGTGACCGGGACGGCAAGGCGCAACAGATCGAAGCCGAAGCCCGGATCGAGCGGATCGGCAAGCGCGTCGATTCGCTCGCGGAACAGCCGCATGAGCGTTCCGGGCCGGCATTGCGGACGTCCGGTCGCGACGGCGAGGCGGCGAACGGCGCCATCGGTCCGGAATATCCCGACCTCGAACCGGCGGCCGCCATGTCCGCGGTTCTGCAGTTCTTCCCCGATCGTGCCGATCAGGGAGGCAATCGCCGCCTCGACGTCCTCGACCCGGGCAATGGGCTCGGCAAAACGCCGCTCGGCGATGAGAGCAGGCGGCGGACGGCGCGGCACGATGCGGACGTCCTGATGTCCGAGTGCCCGCTCGAGCCGCTTGACGGGATCGTTGCCGAAGCGGGCTGCGAACAGCAGCCGATCGCGATCGTCGAGATCGCCGACCGTGCGCAGTCCCGCCCGGCGCAGCGCCTGCGCCGTCTCGCCATCGAGGCCGAGGGCGGCGATGGGGAGCGGGCGCACGGCCTCCCTCTCGCCGCCGGGCGGCACGATCGCGATGCTGCCATGGCGAGACAGCGCCCGTGCCGCATCCGGCGTGCCGGCCATCGTGGCACGCGCGGTGAAACCTGCCCGGCCGAAGAGAGCCAGAGCGGCGCCGCGTAGCGATGCTTCGCCGCCACACAGATGCGCCGCGCCCGTGACGTCGAGCATCAGGCCCTCCGGTCCGTCGATGGCGACGAGGGGCGTCCAGCGGTCGCAGGCTTCCGCCATCCTTTCGAGACAGACGGCATCCGCGGCCGCGTCTCCCGGTGCGACCGAGAGATGCGGCACCCGTGCCCGCGCGTCGGCCAGGGTCAGGCCCGGTATCAGGCCGAGCGCGAGCGCCGGCGGGTCGGCCGCCGCGATGCGGAGCGCTCCCCCGACCTTCTCGACGAGCACGAGCGGCGCTCCGTTGCGTCGGTCATCCGGTCCGGCGGAGGCTTCCATCCGCACGAACCGGGCGAACCGTTCCGTCGACAGGAAGGGAAACCAGACGGCCAGATAACGGCGCGTGATCGCGGAAGATGCTCTTGTCACGATCCCACTCCACGGACCAGGTTCGGCCGGAGATCCCGGCACGGTGGCGCAGCAAGGTTGCGGCGAAGGCCGGGCGACCCGGCGCGTTCGCGTCCAGAGACGTCGAGGCGACGGCCCGGATCGACCAGCGGGTCTCGGCCGCGCTGGGCACGGGTCGCGCCCCTGCGCGCACCATCACGGTGGTGACGCGCGAGGCTCGGCTCGCGAGCGAGAGGCGCCGGCTCGCCACCAGATCGAGGGCTCTGGGCTCCCCGTCGAGGGCGATCAGGACGGCGCCGAGGGCCGGGCAGCGGACGGCTTCGGCCGCTGCCCGCAACAGGCCCACCGCATCGGGTGCCCGTACCAGGAGGATGCGGCCGGGATCGAGGCCGAATTCGACCAGCCCATGGCCGTAGAGGTGACCGGCTTCCGCATCGAGACGGTCCTGGGATACGATGACGAGAGGTTCGCTCACGCCGGCCCGCCGGGCCAGCGCGAGCGCGAAGCCCGTGGCCGCCGCGACGTCCGCGGCTGCCGCGGCATAGACCTCGTGCAGGCCGCCTCGGGCGAGGCCGCCCTGAAGCGCCAGATCCATTTCCTCGAAACCGGTCGTGAAGACGTCTCGCGTTTCCCGCCGCGCCTCTTGCCACCCCCCTTGCCACCCCCCTTGCCACCTCTCTTGCCGCATTTCGTGCAAGGGCGGTTCTCGCCCTTCCAGCGAACCAATGCGGCGGCGCAGGTCCGAAACCACGTTGCGCGTCGACATACGCGTTGACACATCAATGTTCCTGTTTTGTTTCTTACTAACGACTCCAGGCCGGTCGTGAGTCAAGGGGGCGGTTGCCGGAGAGGGGCACGATGAAGCGCGGCCGGTCGGGAACCGCCGCCGCGGGGACGCGTTGCATCGGCATCCCCATCCTGCGCCGGAGGTTCCGATGCCGTTCATCCTGAAACCGCTTGCGGCCCAGCGGATCGTGATCACCGGGGCTTCGAGCGGCATCGGGCTGGCGACCGCCCGGATGGCCGCCGAGCGCGGGGCCAAGGTCGTGCTCCCAGCGGCCGGCGCCATGGCTTTCGGCATGAGCAGCCCGTCGTCCGGCAACGGCCGCTCCAGGAGCGGACGGAGGACCCACAATGCCTCCCGGTGACAAGCTAGCCTATACGGACAAGCAGAAGCGGAAGGCCGAGCATATCGAAGCCGGCTACGAGCAGCGCGGTGTGCCCGAACAGGAAGCAGAGAGGCGCGCCTGGGCAACAGTCAACAAGCAGGATGGTGGAGGAAAGCGCAGCGGCTCCGGACGAAAGCGCGACGGCGCAGATCGCCACGGTGCCTGAAGGATGTCCGAGTTCGTTCCACCGCTCACCGTGGCCAGGAACGCCCACGCGTCATTCCGCCCTTGAGGCCAGTGTGAGAGCCAAGGCGGGAAAACTCCTCCCGCGACGGCCCGATCCGGACGAGGCCTGACCGCGCAGCCGCTGGGCTGTGGAGAGAATTTACGCTCGGCCATGTTTGTCATGTTGCGGTCGCCCGGCTTGCCTTATGCAAGGTGAGCGAGTCGTCGGCCGTGCGCACGCACGACGGCGCGGCGGGAGATCCATGGCCAGCGCGCGTTCATGAGCGACGTCGGGGAACCCACCTTCGAGGATGGGCGTCTCAGCCTTGGCGCCGATCCGATACCCGGCGATGCGCCGGCGGGAACCAGCGTCCGCAGTGACGCCCTCTTCGAAACTCTGGAAGAAGATATCCGCAAGCTCGAGACGGACGGACCCACGGCCGTGCACTGGCCGTCGGTGGTGACGCGCGGGCAGGAGATCATCGGTCAGCGCAGCAAGGATCTGCTGGTCGGCGTCTGGCTGACGCATGGTCTGTTCTCGACCGAAGGTTTGCGCGGTCTTGCGGTCGGGCTCTCGGCGCTGCGTGACATGTGCGAGGCGCACTGGGCCGGCATGCAGCCGCCGGCCGCGCGTGAACGTGCACGCGTCGCCGCGGTCGAGTGGCTGGCGGGGCGGATCGCGCCGGTGCTCGGCACGGACCCGCCGGCCGAAGCCGACTGGCCGGTCGCCATCCATGCCTATGATGCTGCCGACGGGCTCGACCGCGCTCTTTCCGAACGCCTCACCAAGGAACAGGCGTCGCTCGGAGAGCTGATCCGCGCCTTGAGGCCGCTCCGCGACGAAGCTCGTCGCGGTCTCGCCGAACGGGCACGACTGGCTGCCGAAGCCGCTGCCGCGGCCGAGGCACAGAAACTCGCGGCCGAACAGGTGCTCGCCGCCGCCAGCGAGGTTCCGGCCGGCCAGCCGGTTGCCACGATCGCACCTGCGGCCGTTTCGCCCGCGACGATGACGCCAGCCGTCACCGAGGCGTCCGCGCCTGCGGCCGGGCTCGCCGCGGGTGGTGATCTCGACGTCGTCCTCGCGCAGTTTCCCGAGGCGATGCGCGGCCTCGCGGAGCGTATCCGGCAGCGCGATCCGCTCGATGCGCGGGGCGCGGTCCTGAACCGCACCGCGTCGTGGTGGCGGATACGGCAGCTTCCGCCCAATCAGGACGGCCGGACCGGCGCCGCGCCGCCAGTGGAAGAGATCGCCCTCGCCGACGGGCATCGGCAGGCCGGGCGGCACCTCGATGCGTTCCACCTGCTGGAGACGATGGTCTGGACCGCGCCGTTCTGGCTGGACGGCCACCGTCTGGCAGCCGCTGCCCTGGCGGGTCTCGGCGGGGCTTCGTCGGACGCGCAGGCGGCGATCAAGGGCATGCTGGCCGGCTTCAGCGGCCGGTGGCCCGACCTCCTGCGCTTCACCTTCGCCGATGGCCGGCCCTTTGCCGACGATGAGACGCGGGCATGGCTCGGCAGCGGTGGCGGATCCCAGGCTGCCGCCGATCCCATCCAGACGCTCGCGGCCGAGGCCAGGCGCATGGTCGCGGCCGGCCGGGCTGCCGACGCCATCGACAGCCTCGTGGCCGAGGGACGCGGCGCTCGTGGGCGGGACCGTGCGCGGGTGCAACTCGCCCAGGCGCAGTTCTGCCTCGATGCCGGCCTCGTGGCCGCGGCGCTGCCGCTGCTGGAGCATCTCGATCTAGAGGCGGACCGGCGCGACCTGGAGGAATGGGAGCCCGACTTCGCGCTGAAGATCGCCGAGGCGCGGTTTCGCGCCCTGACGCATGCGGATGCGCCGCGGCTCGTCCCGGACGAGCGCCGGCGGGCGGCGCTGGACGCGACGCGCGCCCGGCTCGCTCGGCTTGACCTCGCCGTAGCGGCGCGGTTGTTTCGGACCAGTTGAACACGATCGGACGGAGGAGGGGGTCTATGGCTCAGGAAGTTTCGGTGGCTCCGAAGGAGCGCATCAACATCAAGTTCAAGCCTGCCACGGGCAACGCCAAGGAAGAGGTCGAACTGCCGCTGAAGCTCCTGATGGTCGGCGACTACACCGGCCGGCCGGACGAGCGCCCGATCGAGGAGCGGGAGCTGATCGAGGTCAGCAAGGACAATTTCGACGACGTGCTTCGCAACCAGAAGATCGCGCTCGATCTGAAGGTGGAGGACAAGCTGAGCGAAGGCTCGGAAGCCGGCGAAATGGCGGTGAGCCTCAAGATCGGCAGCATGAAGGACTTCGAGCCGGAGCGGGTCGCGCGACAGGTGCCGGAACTGGCGAAGATGCTGGAACTGCGCGAGGCGCTGATGGCGCTCAAGGGGCCGCTCGGCAACATGCCGAGCTTTCGCAAGGCGATCCAGAGCGTCCTCGAGGACGAAGGCGCCTGCAAGCGCCTGCTCGACGAGCTCACCGACAAGAACTGATCCGAAGCGACACTGAACATCGGCAACGCCGACGCCGCGCCGCGGCAATATCGGGGGTAGGGCATCCATGTCGACCGAACTGCAGGGCCAGGAAGCGGCCACGACGACCACGACCGAACTCTCGCTGCTCGACCAGATCGTCAGTCAGACCAAGGTCACGCCCGGCGACGAGGGCTACGACGTCGCGAAGCGCGGCATCGCCGCGTTCATCTCGGAACTCATGAAGCCGGCTCACGAGGGCGAGAAGCTCAACAACGCGGTGGTCGACCGCATGATCGCCGCCCTCGACCAGAAGCTGTCGCAGCAGGTCGACCAGATCCTGCATGCGCCGCAGTTCCAGAAGATCGAGTCGGCCTGGCGGGGCCTGAAGTTCGTCGTCGACCGGACCGACTTCCGGCAGAACATCAAGCTCGAGCTGATGTGCGCCTCGAAGGACGAGATGCTGAGCGATTTCGAGGACAGCCCCGAGATCGTGAAATCGGGTCTCTACAAGCATGTCTACACCGCCGAGTTCGGCCAGTTCGGCGGTCAGCCCTACGCCGCCGTCATCTCCAACTACGAGTTCAGCGCCGGCAGCGAGGACGTGAAGCTGATGCGCTACATGTCGAGCGTGGGCGCCATCTCGCACGCGCCCGTCATCGCCGGCACCTCGCCCAAGATGTTCGGCGTCGAACGGTTCGAGGAGGTCGCCAACCTCAAGGACCTTCAGTCCATCTTCGAGGGCCCGAAGTATGCCAAGTGGCAGAGCTTCCGCGAGACGGAGGACGCACGCTATCTCGGCCTCGTCGCTCCGACGTTTCTGCTCAGGCAGCCCTATGGCCCCGAGACCACGCCCGTGAAGGCGTTCAACTACGAGGAAGGCGCCGACGGCAAGACCGAGAACTACCTCTGGGGCAGCGCCGCCTATGCCTTCGCCACCCGCCTGACCGAGAGCTTCGCCAAGTATCGCTGGTGCCCGAACATCATCGGCCCGCAATCGGGCGGCGCGGTCGAGAACCTGCCGACGCACACGTTCGAGTCGATGGGTCAACTCCAGACGAAGGTACCGACCGAGGTGCTCATCTCGGACCGGCGCGAGTACGAGTTGGCGGAGCAGGGATTCATCGCGCTGACGATGCGCAAGGGCAGCGACAACGCCGCGTTCTTCTCGGCCAATTCGGTGCAGAAACCGAAGTTCTTCGGCAACACGCCGGAAGGCAAGGCGGCCGAGACCAACTACAAGCTCGGCACCCAGCTTCCCTACATGTTCATGATCAACCGCCTCGGCCACTACATCAAGGTGCTGCAGCGCGAGAACATCGGCTCCTGGAAGAGCCGCGAGGAGCTGCAGTCGGAACTCAACAAGTGGATCAGTCAGTACGTCGCCGATCAGGAGAACCCGTCGGCGGAGGTGCGATCGCGACGGCCGCTGCGCCGCGCGGAGATCACCGTCGAGGACATCGAAGGCGAACCCGGCTGGTATCGCGTCGGCATGAACGTGATTCCGCACTTCAAGTACATGGGCGCGGAATTCACGCTGTCCCTCAAGGGCAAGCTCGATAAGCAATAAGGTCGCGATAGTCTTATAGAAGACCAGCGTCCAACGCCGGTCTTCCTCCCGAACAGGGCTCCCGACGAAAGCGCCGATGTACGATCTCAGCCTGACCGAGCGCCTCGAACAGGCCGGCCGGAGCGCTCCGGTCGGCGCCGGTCCCGCCACGGCGGTGGCCTTGGCCGACAGCGTGATCGCCAACATCCGGCGCATCTTCAACAGCCGGCAGGGAAGCTGCGAGACGCGTCCGGATTACGGAATGCCAGACCTCAACGACGTCGCGACGCTGCACGTGGAGGTCGTGCCGCGCATCCTTCGCGTCGTCGCCGAGCAGATCCGGCTGTTCGAACCGCGGCTCACCAATGTCGAGGTCACGCATCTGCTCTCGACCGACGACCGGTCGAGCCTGTCGTTCTCGGTGAGCGCGCTCCTCAAGGTCGGTGACGACGCGGAGCCGATCCGCTTCGCGACGACCGTGAGCGACGACCGCCGCATCCACGTCGAGCGCTGATCATGGCGCTCAACCCGTATTACGAAGACGAGCTGTCTTATCTGCGCGAGCTCGGCCGCGAGTTCGCCGATGCCAACCCAAAGCTCGCCAGTTTTCTCGGCCGGGAGGCGAACGATCCCGACGTCGAGCGTCTGCTGGAGGGCTTCGCCTTCCTCGTGGCCCGGCTCCGGCAGAAGCTCGAAGACGAGATGCCGGAGCTCGTTCACGGCATGCTGCGCCTGCTGTGGCCGCATTACCTGCGCTACGTCCCGCCGATGTCGCTGGTGGCTTTCGAGCCGATCGCAGGCGGAGGTGACGGCGTCGTCCGTGTCGAGGCTGGATCGACGCTCAACGCCCGGCCGATCGATGGCACGGTCTGCCGGTTCATCACCTCCTATGCCACGGACGTGCTGCCCTTGAGCCTCGGACGGGTCGAACTCGACAACCGCGCGACCTCGGGCAAGCTCACGCTGGGCTTCGGCGTGAGCGGCCGCGGCACCCTCGCGGCGCTCAAGGACGCGAAGTTCCGCCTGTTCTTCAACGCGGAGCGCGAGCCTGCGGTCAGCCGGACGCTGCTGGCGTGGTTTCTGCGGCACGTCTCGCGCATTTCGGTCACCACCGAACTCGGCGAACAGCTGACGTTGCCACCCACGGCCATCCGGCCGGTCGGCTTCGGATCGGACGAAGCCGTGATCCCGTATCCCGCGAATGCCTTCGTCGGGTTCCGGCTGATGCAGGAGTATCATGCCTGCCCGTGGAAGTTCCTGTTCGTCGACATCGAGGGACTCGACCGGATGTCGGGTGCGCTCGGCCGCGAGCTGACGCTGACGATCGATTTCGACCGACCGCTGCCGGAACAGGTGCGCCTCTCGTCGGAGAACATCCGCCTGAACTGCACGCCGGTCATCAATCTGTTCGCCCACGATGCGCATCCGATCCGCATCGACCGGGCCAAGACGGAATACCGCGTGCGGCCATCGGGCGGCGCCGGCCAGACGATCTACAGCGTCGACCGCGTGTCCGGCTTCATCCAGGGCCAGGGTGGTCGGATCGAGATCACACCCTTCGAGTCGATCCGGCATGACGTGCCCGGCGACGATCGTTCCGAAGCGTTCTTCCGCGAGCGGTTGCGGACGGCAACGGTCGGGCGAGGCATCGATCATTATCTCGCATTCGTCTCGCGCCGTGACGCCCGGATGGAGCTGCCGATCGAGCTGGTCTCCGTCGGCCTGACCTGTACCAACGGTCCGCTCGCGGAGCGCGTCCCGGTCGGCGGCATCGATCAGCCGAGCGTCGAGGTGCCGCCCGGCGTGACCTTCCGCAACCTGCTGCCGGTGACGTCGGAGGTGCCACCCCCGATCGGCGATGCGCTGCTTTGGCGGCTCGTCTCCAACCTCGCCCGGAATTCCGGATCGCTGCTCGACGTCTCGACGCTCAAGGGCATGATCGCGAGCTACGACTTTCGCGCCGTCTACGACGCGCAGGCCCGGCGGCGGCTCGAACTGCTGCTCGACGGCATCGAGGCGATCACCGTCATGCCGGGCGACACGCTGGTTCGCGGCGTGCCGGCGCGCCTGCGCAACGTCATGCTCTCGGTCGGCGAGAGCAAGCTCGGTGGCGAAGCGGAGCTCTTCCTGCTGGGCTCGGTGCTCGACGCATTCTTCGTCGCCTATGCGAGCATCAACAGCGTGCACAGGTTCTCCATCCGTGGATCGGAGAGCAACGTCAGCTACACCTGGCCGATCCGGACCGGCGTCACGAGTCCGCTGTGACCGAAGATGCGGCCGGAGCAGGCTTGGTGGACGACGGGCACGCGCCGTCGGTCGACCGTCCGGCGCAAGCACCCGGCGCCGGACGCTCCGGGCCACCGGACTGGAACGACCTCGCCCGTCACTCGTTCTTCGGTCTCGCGATCGCGCTCGAGGGCCGCTTCCCGGACGCGCCCGAGATCGGTCTGACCACCAGACCCGGCGGCGAGCGCGTGCGGTTTCGAGCGAACCCGACACTGGGCTTTCCGCCGGAGGAGATCAGCGCGGTCGGTCCCCGGCCGGGACGTGACGATGACATAGACGTGATCGTGAATCTTCTCGGCCTCTATGGACCGTCCTCGCCGCTCCCCGCGCATCTCACCGAGCGCATCATCCATGCGGAGGGCGAGGGGGCGCTCGGCGAGTTTCTCGACTTCTTCAATCACCGCCTGCTCAGCCTGCTGTTCCGCGTCTGGAAGCAGTACCGGCATCATTATCGCTATGCCGATGGCGCGCTGGACCAGATCTCCGACGCGATCATCGCCCTGTTCGGCTGGCATGCCGCGCCGCGGGAGGCGGTGTCGGGCGAACGCACGCTGCTGCTGCCGTTCGCAGGTCTGCTCGCCATGGGCAATCATTCGGCGGCGGTCGTCGAAGGCATCCTCCGGCACGCGTTCGGCGTACCGGTCCAGATCGAGGAGTTCCAGCTCCGCGAGATCAGCATCCCCGAAGAGGAACGGTTCCGGCCCGGCGTTTCGGGACTGGTGCTCGGCGAGACCACGATCGCCGGCGAAACGACGCTCGATGCCCTCGGCCAGTTTCGCATCCTTCTCGGGCCGCTCGACCTTGCCACGTTTCGCAGGTTCCTGCCGGGACAGCCGGCTCACGGGCGCCTGCAGACGCTGGTTCGTCTGGCGATCCGCGATCCGCTCGCCTGGGAAACGGTGCTCCGCCTGGCGCCGGACGAGGTGCGGCCGATGACGCTCGGAACCGCGGAACTCGGCTGGACCTCGTGGCTGGATGGAGCCTTCGAGACCCCGGTCGAGGTCGAGCTGTCGCCTGTCGTGCCCCGCTCTTGACAAGTCGGGTCGATCACGGCTCGTAACGGCGGGGACTGCCGCGGGGCGGCGCGCGGGGCGGCCGTGGCGTCGCAACTACACGGCTCACGGGGCGGCGAGTGCGGCTGACACTGTCGGTCAGGAGTGATCAGGCGTCGGCTCTCGGAGCATCGGCCAGCCATGCCTTCGACGAGGCGGGCGGTACGATCGGGCGCAGCGCCGCGTGCGACTGGGTCCTGCCGGATCCGACGAACACGCTCTCTTCCCGACATGCGACGATCTCGTTCAACGGCCACGGTTTTCTCGTCACGGACACCAGCACGAACGGGGTCTATCTGAACCAGGTCGCGACGCCGCTTGGCCGCCAGAACAGCGCGCCGCTGCGCTCGGGCGACATGCTCTACGTCGGCGATTTCGTGCTCGAGGCGATGATCGACGGGCGCGCCGGTATCGGCCGCGTGGACATGGTCTCGCCTCCGAGGCCCGCCGCTCCGGCGACGTCGCCCACCGTGTTCGACCGCGCCCTGACCGGGGCCACGCCCGGCGGTGCGGCGCTGCCAGACGATCTGGCCGGGCTTCTGGCGACCGCGGCGCCGATCGGACATGCCGCGCTTCGCCCGGAGGCACGCAGCGCACCGGGCGAAGTCATCAACGCGCTGATTTCGGGCGTCGACCAGCCTCCGGCGCCGATGATGCGAGCTGACCCGTCGCCGTTTCCGGTAGGGGCTGTCGAGGCGGCTGTGCAGCGTCCGGCGCCCGTTCCGGTCATCCCGCAGGACTTCGACTTTCTCGCCGGTCCGGCGCCGGTGCCGGTCGGGTCGCCGGCCGCTGCCGTTCAACCCGTTCAGGTTCGTCCGGTGCTGCCCCCGCCGTCGCCGCCATCATCGCCACCGGCCCCGGCACGCCCGCTCATTCCCGACGATTTCGATCTGGCATCCGATCTGGCTGGCGGCGCCGGAGGAGCGGCGCTGCAAGGTTCGGTTCCCTATCCCGCTCCCGGCGGACCCGCGTCGATACCGGACCTGCCGCTCCTGCCGCCGATGCCCGATCTCCTGCCGGCTGCGGGCGTCGCGTCGGCTCTCGCGGCAACTGACGGCGCTGCGACGGCCATGGACCTGCTGCGCAAGCGCGCGGCCGCGCGCGCGGCAACCATGGACCTCGGAGTTCCCGCGGCGCCGGACGCGCTGCGCGTCACGACCCAGGACCTCGCGCCCGCGTCGGACCTGCCGGTCAGTTCGCGCGGCCCGGTTCCGCCACGTGCTCCCGTCGCGCCACTCGCGTCGGCCTACGACATCACGCTGCCGGACCTGCCCGTCCGATCGGACACTGTGGACGCGGGGATGCCGCTGCCGCGAGACGGAGCGGGGGACGCGTCCGCCGCGCTCTTCGCCGCGCTCGGACTCGAGCCGCCCGGGACGGCGGCCGTTCGCACCGAGCTGGCCGAGCGGCTCGGCCTGGCGCTCAGACACGCGCTGGACGGCATCATCGCCGTGCTGGCAGCGCGCAAGGCGGTGAAGGGCGAGTTCGGGCTCGATCAGACCCGGCTTGGCGCAAGGGAGAACAACCCGCTGAAGTTCTTCCCGACCGCCGATGACGTCCTGGCGCGTGCGGTGCACGGCACTGCGGGCTTCATGCCGATCGACGAGGCGGTGCGGCGCGCCATCGCGGAGATCCAGGCACATGAGGCGGCGACCATGGCCGCGAACGACGCAGCGTTGCGGCAGCTCGTGGAGATGCTCGATCCGGCCGCGATCGAGGCCGACGGCAGGACGGCGCGCCTGATGGGTGGCCGGACCGACAAGGCGAAAGCCTGGGACGTCTATGCCGAACTGCATGCGCGGCTGCGCAGCGACTTCGGCGAGACAACGCGCGAGACGGTGGCCGCTTCCTTCGCCGCCACGTACCAGCAAGCCATGGCGCGGCTGCAAGGCGAGAGGACGACGGCCGATGGCGGCGCCTGACGGGCGCGAGCCCTGGAGGATCGATCGACGGGCTGTCCTGACGCTGGCGCCGGCGATGCTGCTCGCGGCCTGCGCGACCGACGGCGGGGTCAAGACCACCCCGCTGGAGTTCGCGATCGAGGCTGACGGCGCCATGAACACCAACGTCGCCGGCGAGCCTTCTCCGCTCGTGCTGCGGGTCTACGAGCTGAAGTCGAAGGCGCTCTTCGAGCAGGCCACGTTCTTCGAGCTGCTCGACATGGACACTGCCAAGCTCGGCACCGAACTGACCGGCAAGCGCGAGGTCGAGCTGAAACCGGCGGACAAGCTCGAATTCAAGCGCGAGACGCCGATCGAGACCCGGCACATCGGCGTCATCGCCGGGTTCCGCGAGATCGACCTCGCACAGTGGCGCGGCATCATCGACATCCGGCCGGAACTGACCAACGTGATCGTCGTGAAACTGACGGCTCTGGCCGTGACAATCGAACTGGTGCGTGCGACGAGACCCGGCCTGTTCTGACACGACGCCGGGTTGCCGGACGAAGGGGCAGACACGGGACATAGCTTGACGTGGGCCACTCCTTCGCGGGCGGCCGGTGGGGACATCGATGGCTTTGACCAGCAAGCCGGTCTGGGCGGAAGGCCTGCTCATCCGGCCGCAGCATTTCCAACAGCACGACCGTTGGATCGAGCATCTGCTCGACGCGCGGATTACGGGTCTGCGAGCCTATGGCTGGGGCATCCGCAGCGCGGTTCTGAACCCGGAGCTGCTGAAGCTCGGCCGCATCGGCCTCGGCATGCTGCAGGTGGTACTGCCCGACGGCACCGTGCTCGATGCGCCGGCCCATGCGGCCCTGCCCGAGCCGCGCCTCGTGCCGCAGGGCGCGAAGGCGATGCTGGTGAAGCTCGCCGTGCCGTTGCGCCCTGGCGACGGCGCAGACCTCTCCGACGAGAACACGCAGCGCCGTTTCCGCCGGTTCGAGCAGCCCGTCCGCGACAGCTCGACCCCCGAGCGCCCGACGGTGCCCCTGACCGTCGCGCGCCTGTCCGCGCGCCTGCTCTTCGAAGGCGAGAGCGAGGAAAACCTCGTCACGATGCCGATCGCGCGCGTGCTCGACATCGATCCCGTGGCGGGAATCCAGCTCGACCCTGCCTATATTCCGCCCTGTCTCGACGCGGCGGCCTCGCCGCGCCTCCAGTCGATCGTGAACGACATCCGGGGGCTGCTGCGCAGCCGGTCCGAGGCATTGGCTGGCGAAGCGGGCCGGCCCGCGACCGAAAGCGCCAGTCTGGTCGACCTCCTCGTGCTCACGATCGTGAACGGCAGGCTCGCCGTCTTCGATCATTTCGCCAGCACGCCCGGCCTCCACCCCGAGATCCTGTTCCGGGCGATCGTGGGCCTCGCAGGCGAACTGTCCACCTTCACGTCGGCGCGCCGGCGAACGGCCGAGTTCCCGGCCTATCGGCACGACGATCTCGATGCCGCGCTGGCGCCGATCGTCGAGCAGCTGCGGCAGATGCTCGCCGTGGTGATCGAACGCAACGCCGTCTCGCTCCCCCTTCAGGAACGCGGTTACGGCATCCGTACCGCCACGATCACCGACCGCACGATCTTCCAGGATTGCCAGTTCGTGCTGGTCGCCGTCGCCAGCATGCCCGCCGAAACCTTGCGGCAACAGCTGCCGGCGTCGATGAAGATCGGTTCGGTCGAGCAGATCAGGGATCTCGTCAACGTCCAGCTGCCGGGGATCGGCCTCGCGGCCCTGCCGGTGGCGCCCCGCGACATCCCGTTCGTCCAGAATGCTGTGTATTTCGAGCTCGACCAGACGGTGCCGCTCTGGCGCAACCTTGTCAGGTCGGCAGCCTTCGCTTTCCATGTGAGCGGTGAGTATCCTGGCCTGCATCTCGAGTTCTGGGCCATTCGAGGAAAACGCGTGTGAGTTCCACGGCGGACCAGGGGTTTGACGCGCTGACCGTCGTGGGCCACCGCCCGCGCGCCATCGCGGGCGCACCGCCCGCGGCCCCTCCCGCCGAGCCCCGGACGTCCGCGCCGCGACCGCCGGGCGCGCTCGGCGTCGCAACACCGGCCTCCGATCCGCGTCGGGCGCGTGCCGAGGCTCTGGCAGCGGCCACCCCGCAGCGTCCCGCGGGTCTGCCGGCGGACCGGACCCGTCCGACGCCGGGCGCTTCGGGCGCCATGGCGGCGGCGCCACCGCGCGCAGAGCCCGGCCCGGTCGCGGAATCCCAGCCGGCGCTAGCCAAGGTGATCGACGAGCCGGCGACTGCGGGCGACACGCTCGTCGTGGCAGCGACGCCGCTGTTCGCGCTGGTCACCGGGCTTCGCGATGCGACCGAGTTCGCCGACGTGGAGCAGCTTCGGCGCGAGGTCTCGGAGCAGATCCGGAAATTCGACGAGCAGGCGGTGAAGTTCGGCGCGCGCGCCAGCGACGTGACCGCGGCGCGCTACGTGCTCTGCTCGATGGTCGACGAGGCCGTGATGACGACGCCCTGGGGCGGGGCCAGCAACTGGAGCACCAACAGTCTGCTCAACCGCTTCCACGGCGAAACCTGGGGTGGCGAGAAGGTGTTCCAGATCCTGGAACGCGTGAAGTCCGAGCCGCAGAAATACCTCGCCCTGATCAAGCTGATCGACATGGCGCTGGTGCTCGGGTTCGAGGGGACCTATCGCGTCATCGACCAGGGGCGGGAGAAGCTGGCCGATCTACGGGACGAACTGGGGCGCCTGATCGAGACCAACAGCCCGCCGGTTCCGGAGACCCTCGCCGACGACTGGCAGGGCGTGGTGCAGAGCCGCCGTCTGCGAAACTACTTTCCGCTTTGGATCGTCTTCGCCGCGGTCGGGCTCCTCCTCGTCGTCTTCTACGGCGTCCAGCAGTATCGGCTGGCGCTGGCGTTGCAGCCGGCCGAGGAGCAGCTGCTTCGGCTCGCCGCCCCGTCGCGATAGGCGACGTCATGCTGCGATCCATCCTCTTCGGTCTCCTGAGCCTTCGCGGCCTGATGACCGTGGCGGGCATCGGCGCGATCTGCGTCGTCATCTGGTTCATCGGCCCGCTGGTCGCGTTCGGCGCCTTCGCGCCGCTCGTGCCGGCAGAGAACCGGGTGCTGGCCATCGTGGTCTTCGTCGGCGGGCTGATCGCCATCACGCTCGTGCGTTTCGTGCTCGCCCGCCGCGCCAATCAGCGGATGATCAAGTCGTTGCTCGACAACGAGGCGCTGGCATCGGTCGCCGACACGCGGTCGCCCGAGGAACGCGACGTCATCCGCGAGCGCTTCGAAGCCGCGATGAAGGCGCTCGAGGAGAGCCGCTCCGACGGCGCCCAGAGCGGCGACCTCACCGAACTGCCCTGGTACGTGATCATAGGCCCGTCCGGAGCCGGCAAGACGACGATCCTCCGGAACTCCGGGCTGGAGTTTCCGTTGGCGCAGCGCCTCGGCGTCGATCCAGTCTCGGGCATCGGCGGGACGCGGTACTGCGACTGGTGGTTCACCGACAAGGCGGTGATCATCGACACGGCCGGCCGCTACACGGTTCAGGAGACCAACGCGGCGAGCGATGCGGCCGCCTGGCGCGGCTTTCTCGATCTGCTGAAGACGCATCGCCGCCGCCGCCCGGTCAACGGCATCATCATCGCCATCAGCCTCGCCGAGATCCTGTCGCAGTCGCCGGGTGAAAGGAAGCGCCACGTGGATGCGCTGCGCCAGCGTCTGCACGAAATCGCGCAGACCTTCGCGATCGAGATCCCGGCCTACGTCGTCGTCACGAAGTGCGATCTGGTCGCCGGTTTCAGCGAGTTTTTCGACCGGCTCAACGACGAGGAACGGGCGCAGGTCTGGGGCATGACCTTCCCGCTCGACGATACGGTCAGGAACCGCCTGCCCGAGACGGTCCGGGAGCGCTTCCGCAATCTGGTGCGACGCCTGGACCAGATGGTCCCCGGTCGTCTGCACGCCGACCGCAGCCTGGCCCGCCGCGGCCGGATCTTCCTGTTCCCGAAGGAATTCGCCGCCGTCGGCGAGACGGTCGGAAGCTTCGTGCATCAGGTGTTCCGGCCGACGCGCTTCGAGGCACAGACCCGGCTCCGCGGCCTCTATTTCACCAGCGGCACGCAGGAAGGCACGCCGACGGACCGCGTGCTCGGCGCGTTCGGCCGCGCGTTCGGGCTGCCGCCCGGCGCGCTGCGGCCTCAGACCGGGCAGGGCAAGGCGTTCTTCGTGCGCCGGCTGCTGACCGATCTGATCTTCGAGGAAAAAGGCCTCGTCGGGACGGACCGAAAGCTCGAGCGTCGGCTGGCGCTGGTCAATTCCAGCGGTTACGCGGCGGCGCTCGCGCTGCTCGTCGCCTTCGCCATGCTGTGGCTCGGCGCGTTCGCGCGCAGCAGCGGCAGGATCGAGGCGACCCGGGCCCAGGCTGCCGTCGTCGAGGACCGTCTGCGCAACCTGCCGCCCCGCCTGACCTATGCCGCGCTGCTCCCGGCGCTCGATGCCGCGCGCCAGATGCGCGAGGCGACCGGACGGCGCGACTTCTTCGCGTGGCTCGACGGCCTCGGCCTGTCGGCGACGCCGACGCTCTCGGCGCTGACCCAGAACGCCTACGAGCAGATCCTCTTGGCGCGACTGCTGCCGGCGTTCGTCAGCCGGATCGAGGACCGGCTCGTCGCCGGAGTCCAGTCACCGGATGCCGGGGCGGCAGAGCAACTGCGGACGCTGCTGCGGACCTATCTCATGCTGGGCGATGCCGGGCGTTTCGAACGCGCGACCGTGAACCAGTCCGGCCGGGCCGAGACGACGCAGGCCTTTCCGCTCGATCAGGACCGGCGCAACGCCATGATCGAGCACAGCGACGCGCTGGTCTCGCTGCTGCCCCGGCCCGTGACCCTCGACCAGCGGCTGATCGACCTCGCCAGGACCCGGCTCACGCGGGTGCCGCGCGTCGATCAGGTCTACGAGCGCCTGCTGCGGGAAGGCGCGCAGAACGCACGGCTGCGGGCGATCAACCTGTCGAACATCGTCGGCAGCACGAGCCTGCAGGTGTCGGTGGTGCGGCAGGCGTCCGGGGCGTCGGTCGTCCCGGGCCTCTTCACGCGCGACGGGTTCTACGAGTTCACGCTGCCGCGTCTCCCGGCCCTGATCCGCGAGGAACTCGGCGTCGACTGGATCTCGGGGCAGCGCGGCGACGACGCCGTCTACCAGAAGCTCGCGACCGACCTCACCGCCCGTTACGTCGCCGATTACGTGCGGGTGTGGCGCCAGGCGCTGGCGACCGTCTCGGCGGTGCCGATCGAGGACCTGCAACGCGGCGTCAACGTGCTGCAGGGCCTTTCGAGCCCGCAGTCTCCGCTGGAAACGCTGATTCAGACGGTGAAGGAAAACACCGACCTGCCGCCTCCGGCCGAGGTCGCCTCGAACGCGGCCGGACAGGTCGCCGGCGCCGCCGGCGGTGTGCAGGCGGCGCTTTCGGGAGCCGTGACCGCGATCGCGGGACGGGTCGCCGGTGCGGCGACGGCGACCGCGCTCGGCGACGTGCCCTGGCCGGGCATCAAGATCGGCGAGCCGTTCAAGCCACTGATCGCGCTCGCGGAGACGACGAATGGCCAGCAGCCGCTGACGCGCATCCGCGAGCTGATGAGCGGGCTGTTCAGCGCACTCTCCGGCATCGCCAATTCCCCCGACCCCAGGCAGGCGGCCTATCAGCTCGTGTCGCGGCGCGTGCGGGAACCGTCTACCGACGTGTTCGGCCAGCTGCGCTCCGACGCGGCGCTGCGGCCTGACCCGGTTCGCGCCATCCTGCGCGACATCGCCAACGGTGCCTGGGGCTCGATTCTCGGCCTCTCCGTCGACCACGTCACCGAAGCGTGGCGCCGGGACGTGCTGCCGGCCTGCCAGGGGGCGATCTTCAACCGCTACCCGATCTTCGCGGGCGCGCAGGAGGACATCACGCTCAAGGACTTCGGCGATTTCTTCCGCCCCGGCGGTGTGGTCGACGAGTTCTACACCAAGTTCCTGTCGCCGCTGGTGCTCGACCAGCGCAGCGTTTATGCGGCCGCGCGCATCGACGGAGTGGCGCTGCCGTTCAAGCCCGACGGGCTCGCCGCGCTCCAGTCCGCGCGGCTCATCCGCAACGCCTTCTTCGCCGGCAGCGGCGCGCAGCCGTCCGCGAAGTTCAGCCTGCGACCGACGTTCCTCGATCCCGGCAGCTTCCGCGCCGTCATCTCGATCGACGGCAAGGACATCGTCTACCGGCAGGAGGCGCCGCGGGCCTATGACCTGGACTGGCCGACCAAGACCGACGCCAGCACCGTCACGGTCACGATCACCGGGGTCGACGGCAAGGAGACCAAGATCGAGCGTACCGGGCCGTGGGCGCTGTTTCGCCTCGTCGATGCCTCCGGGCTGCAGGGGCGCGGCACCACCGACCGCTTCGCCTTCACGGTTGGCAATCCGACCGGCAACCGAGTCACTTACCAGCTGCGCGCGGCGAGCGTGACCAATCCGTTCAGCCTTGCGGCGCTCCGCGGGTTCCGGTGTCCGGACTCGCTGTGATGGCCGATGCCAGGGTGTCCCTGGGGCTTTACGGCAAGATCCCGGCCGAAGGCGATTTCTTCCGGCGCGCGCTGCCGAACGCCTTCGTGCAGGCCTGGGACGGGTGGCTCTCGCGCGGACTGGTCGCAAGCCAGGGTGCGATCCAGGAGAACTGGGCGCAGGCCTACCTGCTCAGCCCGCCGTGGCGCTTCATTCTCGAGCCAGGCTTGATCGGTCCGGGCGCCTGGACCGGGGTGCTGCTGTCGTCGATCGACAAGGTCAACCGTTTCTTCCCGCTCACCATCGTGCTCCCGCTGGATGCGGTGCGGTCCGGACTGGACCTCGCTCCCGAGTTGCGCGCCTGTCATTCGGCCATGGAAAGCGCCGCCTTCGCGCTGATCGACGGCGTGCGCAGCGTCGACGACGTACTCTCCGAGGTTCAGCCGATCGTCGACGGCCATGTCGCCGTCCTGCGGGCTCGCCAGGGACGGCGCTTCGCCTGGGCGCGACAAGGCGGCGACGCCGCCTGGGTCGGCATCGGCGCGGAGACCGAGGTGCCGCCGCTGCCGGGCATCGAGGCCGCGGCGGATCGGCAGGGTGGCGCCTTCTCGTACTGGTGGCACGAGTTCTGGGAGCCGCATCCGCCGACGTCGGTGCTGTGCCGGCTCTTGCCACCGGCCGAAGGTTTCGCGGCCTTCCTGGACGGTCGCTGGGGCGAGCACGGCTGGGCCGAGCGGAGCGGTCCGGCCGCCGCATGAGCGACGGGTCGTCGACCGGGCCGGGCGTTCCCGAAGCCGTGTCGGACGGCGGCTGGCGATCCCGTGCCGCGAGTCAGCAGGGGCTTGCGCGCGCGGAGAACCAGGACTCGCTCGTCGACCTCGAGCCTGCCGGGGTCTTCGCTGTGGCGGACGGCATGGGCGGCCATCACGACGGCGGGTTCGCCAGCAGGACCGTCACGGCCGCGCTGGCCGGTATCGCCGATGGCTCGTCCTCCCTCGAGCTCCAGACGGCGCTCGTCGAGGAGGCGATGGCGTCGGCGAATGCCGCCCTGAGGCAGCACGCCGAGGGCCTGTCGGGCCAAGCCATCGTTGGATCCACGGTCGTCGTGCTCGTGGTGCGGGACGGCAGGGCGGTCGGCCTCTGGGCCGGCGACAGCCGGATCTATCTCCGGCGCGGTGACGCGCTCGTGCAACTCACGCAGGATCATGTGGCGACCGGAAGCGGCGCCCTGACCCGGGCCGTCGGTGGTGCGCATTCGCTCGCGCTCGACCGGTTCCTGATCGCGGTCCTGCCCGGCGACACGTTCCTCCTGTGCAGCGATGGGCTCACCAAGGGCCTCACCGACGGCGAGATCGCCCGGCTTCTGACGGAGCCGCTCCCGGGACTGCCGGAGCGGCTGATCGCGCGGGCGGTCGTGAACGGCTCGACCGACGACACGACGGTGCTGGTCGTGCGCTGTGGCGCCGAACCGGTGGCCGGCCGGGGTATGCAGTGACCGGGACCCGGCCCGGTGGACCGCCTCGAGCGGCCGTCGCGCCCTCAACCGCGTTTTCGAGCGATCCGTCGCTGGCTCTCCCGGTACCGGGCTTGCGCCTGTGCGATCGTTACGAGATCGTCGCCGAGATCGGCCGCGGCGGGCTCAGCCACGTGTTCCACGCGATCGATCATGGCGCGGACGAAGCGCCGGCCGACGTGGCGCTGAAGGTTCTGACCGTCGCTCCGGACGTGTTCGACGACGCCGTCGCGCTTCTCGCCTACGAGGCCCGACTTCTCGCCGCGCTGCCCCATCCGGCGATCGTTTCGTTGCGTGGCTCCGGCGTCGATGGCCGCTGGCATTTTCTGGTCCTGGAGCGGCTCGTCGGCGAGCCGCTGGCCACGATGCAACGGCGCCGCGGCGCGGTTCCACTGACGCGCGCAGAAATCGGGGAGATCGCGCGCGACATCGGCGCCGCGCTCGTCCATCTGCACGGCCATGGCTATATCCACGCCGACCTTAAGCCCGGCAACGTCGTCCTTCTTGCCTCGGGCGGGGCCAAGCTGATCGACTTTCATACGGCCCGGCCCCTGGGCGGCACCCAGAGGTCCGGCGCGGCCGATCAGCAACGGCTCGATCGCGTCGGCGCCCTGACGCCGGAATACGCTGCGCTCGAACGGTTGCGCGGCGAGCCGCCCGACGTCCGCGACGACGTGTTCTCGTTCGCCGCCGTGCTCTACGGCTGTCTGGCAGGACGGCGACCCTACGCGGCCGCGTCTGCCGAAGAGGCTTCGCTCGATCGCATGTCGCCCGTCCGGCCGCCGGGCCTGACGGCGGCAGGGTGGCGGGTTCTGAACCGGGCGCTGGCGCTCGACCGCGTCGACCGCACCGCGACGATCGCAGACGTCGTCGCGGCGATCCGCAGAAAACCGGGCCCGATCGATCTTCTCATGGAACTGTTCCGGCGCAGGTAAGGTCAGACCTCGACGTCCATCCCGAATTCCGCGCCGTCGACCGCGAGCGGCCCGAACCGGATCGACAGGCTGACCATCGTCCGATCTGCGTCCGACCGGGACACCGACTCCAGCCGGCCCGCACCGCCTGGCCCGGTCGTCCGCGCAATGCCGTCGGCGACGGCAGCGACCTGTTCCGCGACGGCTGCCGGCTCGACACTCCGGTCGAGGGTCGGCATCTGCGCGGCCAGCAGCCGCGCGAATCGTCGATAGGCCAGCTGGAAGCGGAGATCGGCCTCGTCTGCCGCAGGCCGTGCGCTCCTACGGCCGGCCGCGGCGAGCATCGGCGCGGTCGCCAGCACTACCTGGTCCCGGTCGGGAACGGCGACCGGCACGACAATGCCGGCCGTCGCGAAGTCCGCCGCGGTCGACGCCGCGGTCGCCGCGCGTAGCGGGATCGCCACCCGACGGCCGCCAAGCCGCATCTCGACGATCGGCAGGTCGTCGAGCGTCGCCGGCGCGAGGATGCTCGCGGGCCAGCCAGTCTTGGCCAGGCTGCGAAGAACGAGGCCCGCGACGACGACTGCCGCCCCGCCCCAAAGCGGGGCTCCGGACCCGTCCGGCTCACGCAGCACGAGATCGTTCCAGGCGAGGGCCAGGCCGCTCGCCGCCGTCTTGCCTTCCAGACCGTGCAGAGCCTCCCAGCCAGGCTCCTCCAGCAAGGCCGCCGGCCGATCCAGCCGCGCGACAGCGGCCGGCGTCCGCCCACGGAATACCTCCGCCGACAGGGACCCGAGAAGAAGGGTGCCCGCGGCTTCCGCTGCCTCCGCGGTGTCTGCGAGACGGCGCAGGTCGCGGTCGGTGCCGTCGAACGGATCGAGCAGGAGCAGCAGATCGGGCTGCGCCCCGTCAGGAGCGGCTGCGACGAGGTCCGGCAGGCGCGCTTCGACGTCTGCCGGTTCGAGATCGACCATCGAGAGCCGAACCTGCGGCGCCGCCGCCGCGAGCCGGGCGAGAAGCCGGAGCGCCCGCCAGGCGGATTCCACGGAAAGCCACGCGGGATGGCCGAAGATCGCCTGCCGCTGTCGCTCAGGGGCGGCGTCCGGCCGGTCCGCGCCCGGGATATCGACCAGATCGAGCAGGCGGTCGAGGCTACCGCTCTCCACGCCTGTCGTGGGGCGCGACGGCGCAGCCGGTCGGAGCAGTTCCGGGATCAGGGTAGCCGCCCGGCCGGGGTCGAACTCGCGAAACCGCGTCGGCCGAATGCGAACGGCGATCGCGGGGGCGGCGCTTCCCATATGGTTTTCGCAGTCGAAGGCGATTTCGACCGGAGCGCCGGCGAGAACAGCGTCGAGGTCGGCGCCCTGCACCGCCATGACCCGACCGGAGCCTCCCTGACCGAACCGGCCGATCACCCAGAGCACGAATGGCGGATCAGCGGCGAGCGGGGTCGTCGGCGCTTCGTCGGCCCTGCCGAAGCCGACCGTCGCCGCCCGGATTCCACCGGTGGATTGACCTGACTCATTCACGGCGCTGACCTCGACGACGGTGCTTCGACTGTGACAGATTGCGGCGAAAATAGCGCGACGCGAAGGCCAGACCGCAATACGCCTGTCGCGACGAAAGGCCAGCTTGGACCTCGCATTCCGATCCCACCTTCTGACGTCCAAGTCCGAGATGCAGCCCAGACCCAAGTCCAACCCGCGACCCTGGTAGGCCATGTCGGCGATCATCAAGCCCCGCAGCCTCGGCATCATGACGAAGGTCGAGCCGCGCCGGGGCGGCGGGAGCCTGATCGTGTCCACGTTCGGCCTGTTTGCACTGGCTGGCGGCGACGGCGAGGCATTCATGGCGGAGCAGGGCCTGTGGCCGCTCGCGGCGGAACAGTTCCCCGAGGGCGTCATCTTCGACGTCGGCATGCCCAAGCCCTGCGGCGAGGTCCTGGCCGCCGGGAGCGCGACGGCCCCGGCCGGAACGGCGGTTGCGGCGATCGCGGTCGACGTCCAGATCGGCAGCGTCGGCAAGCGGCTCGCGGTGTTCGGCGACCGCTTCTGGCAGCCGGGACTTCAGGGCGTGACGTTCACGCCGCCGAAGCCGTTCGAGGCGATCCAGCTCGCGCCGGCGCGCGCGTTCGGCGGGCCGGATTTTCCCGCCAACGCGGCGGGGCTCGGCCATGACGCCGCGCGGCGCGTCCAGCGCGGTGAACTGGTGGCGCTGCCGAACATCGAGGACCCGCGCCGCCTGATCCGCTCGATCGACGACGTGCCCCCGGTTTCAGGTTTCGGCCCGCTGGACATCATGCGACCAGAGAGAGCCGCGCTGGCGGGCACCTATGATGCGGAATGGCTGCGATACGACGCGCCCGGGCTACCGCGGGACGTCGACCCGCGGCTCTTTCTCTTCGCTCCCGAGGACCAGCGGATCAGCGGCTATTTCGCCGGCGACGAAGCGTTCCGCGTCGCGGGATTCTCCGCCGAGCACGCCGAGATCACCGGCCGGCTCCCCGGCTTCCGGTCGCGGGTGTTCGTCGAGCGGACCGGAGCGGAGGCAGGACTGTTCGAGCTGCCGATGCGGATCGATACCGTCATCTTCTTCGGCAGCGTCGCCAAGGGCGTGATCGTGTCGCGCGGCAGCATCCCGGTGGAGCGTCGTGACGGGCGCGACGCTGCGACCGTCCTCATCGCCTACGAGCGCCTGACGGACCCGCCGCGACCGGTGGAGCATTACGCCGAGCAGATCCGCGCTCGGCGTGACCCCGAGCAGGCATTGAAGCAGGCGCTCAACGATGCGCCCCTGATCCCGGAGCGAACGCCCGCCGCCCGCGCCCGCCGGAGCGCCGTGCGCGCCGCCGCCCACGAGCGGGATCGCGTCCGGGCTCTGGAGGCGATGGCGCTGGCGATCGAGGACGCCTCGCGTCTGTCTGGCGTGGACCTGCCGCCGGTCGATCCGAACCTCATCGAGGCGCCGCCGGCCTTCATGCCGTCGCGCGAGGAGATCTCCAGTGGCGATTTCGATATCGCCGAACTGATCGATGGGCTCGAGGCACTCCAGGCCGAAGCCATCGCCACGCTCGATGCCGAGGCGGAGCGCGGCCGGGCGGCGATCGCGGCGGCTGAGGAAAGCGCGGCGACGCGCGGCGCGTTCTCGTCGCTCGACGATATCCTGGACATGCTCGAAGCGCCGGATCGTGCCGCGATCGAGGATGCCCTCGCCACGCCCCCTCCGTCCATGCTTCCGGCCGAGCCAGGCGCTCCCGACGGGGCCGCGGAGCGGGCGTCGGAGGCTCGGGCGGCACTGCCCGCTGACCTTCGCGCCGATCTCGACGCGCAGATCGCGGCAGCGGCCGCCGCTACCGGTCCGATGCCGGAGGACGATCTCTACGCCGAGGCGGTCGC
>CAZVMY010000001.1:0-10853 GCA_964628955.1 uncultured Methylocystis sp. | reverse complement strand
GTCGCCCGGTTCCTGAGGCTGCCCGAGGCCGGGCCGCTCGCCGCCGCCATCGCGGGACTCGATGCGGTCCCGCTCGACCAGATCGCCGACGCCGACCGGCATGCGCGCGAAGCCTTGGCCAAATTGCCTCCGAACGACGGCGTCCGGCCGTTCCAGATGCCGGAGCTTGGCGCGCTCCTCGACGATATCGCGGGTCGACCCGAGGTTGCGGCGTCGCCCGGAGCCGCGGCCAAGATCGCCGACGCCAGAGATCGCCTCGCCGCGGCACAGGCTGACATCCGCCGCATGACGAACGGCGCTGCGGTCGCCGACCTGCCCTCTTCCTCCGATACGGCTTCGCCGATCGAAAGCCTGATGGCCGGGCTGATCGCGGCGGGAGAACCCGTCGATTTCGCGAGCCTTCCGCCGCTGCAGGAGACCGTCGGCAGCAGCCTCGCGGAGGCCCGTGCGCAACTCGTCGCCGTCGAAGCGGATATTTTGGCCGGTGAGTCCGAGGCCAGACGAGTCTCGCCCCAGCCCCTCTTTCCGGCGAGACCGCTCGGACCCGAGGTGGCCCGTCGGTTCGGCGAGGCCGTGCTCGCGCAGGTTGCCGCCGGGCTTTCGCTCGTCGGGCGCGACCTGGCGGGGATTGATCTCGCGGGCGCCGACCTGTCCGGTCTCGATCTCACGGACGCGCTGCTCGAAAACGCCGATCTGACGGGCGCAACGATCGCCGGAAGCCGCTGCCGGGGTGCCACGTTCGCCGGCGCACGGCTGGACGGCGCCGATTTCTCGGGCTCCGATCTCGTGGGCGTCAACCTTTCGGGTGTGACGGCCGACGGTGCGCGGTTCGCCGGCGCGCAGTTCGGGGGCCAGCGCATCTTCGGCGGCACGTTCCGCCGGACGGACTTCACCGGAGCCGTCCTCGACGACGTCACGCTGCTCGAGACGGACCTCTCCGGAGCCGTGTTCGACGGCGCGCGCCTGACGTCGCTGACCGCGCTGCGGGCGAAGCTGACCGGGATCAGCGCGGTCGAGGCCAGTTTCGACGCGGTGATCCTCATGGAAACCGATCTGGCCGGCGCAGACCTGTCTCGCACACGCCTGCTGCGGGTCGCCGCAATGGCTGTCCCGGCCGCAGGCCTGACCGCGACGGGAGCGACGATCAACAGGGCCGTCTTCGTCGGACAGTGCGACCTGACGGGTGCCAGGTTCGATGGCTGCACCCTCGCCGACGTGTCGATGAACACGGCGCAGCTGGCGGGAGCCGACTTCACCGGCGTCGTTGCGCAGCGCTGCGAGTTCGGCGGCATCCAGGCGCGGGACACCATGTGGATCCTCGCCGGGCTGAAGGACTGCCTGTTCCCCGACGCCGCACTGACGGGCGCGGATTTCTTCGGCGCTCAGGCCGCCGGCGTGCAGTTCCGCTGCACGGACCTTACCGGGGCGAGCCTGCGGGCCGCCAATCTCTACACGGCCGATTTCGCGGATGCGGTGCTGACGGCCTGCGACCTCAGTCGCGCGAACCTGCACAAGACGCTGTTGGAGCTTGCAACCGATGGAGCGTGACGACCTTCTGCGGCGGGCCGCGCTCGACATGCCGGTTCTGGGGCAGGATTGCCGTGCGCTCGATTTCACGGGGCTGGAGATCGGCAGCGGATCGTTCATCGGCTGCGACTTCAGCATGGCACGGTTCGACGCGGCGACGCTGTCGCGGCTCGTCTTCATCCGCTGTCGCTTCGACGAGGCCTCCTTCCGGGAAACGCGGCTGGACGGCGTCCAGATCGTCAGCGGACGCTTTGCCGGGGCGCTCTTCACGCGGTCGGTGCTGGTCGGCTGCCAGATCGTCGATTGCGGGCTGTCGGGCGTGGATTTCGCGGAAGCCTCGATCGATACGACCGCGTTCGTCAGCAGCCGCATGGATGGCGTGGGCTGGTCCGGAACCGACGTCTCGACCACGATGCTGATGCAGTGCGACGTGAGCGGCATCGACCTGACGGGGGCGCGCCTGCGGACCGTCGGCATGACCGACGCCGATCTGCGGCAGGCAGCGCTCGACGGCGTCGACGTGCGGGGCATCATGCTGATCGAGGCCGATCTCACGGGCTGTGATCTCAGAGGCTTGCGGTTGAGCCGCGCCAACCTGAAGGGCGCCAAGCTCGGCGGCGCGATGCTGTCGGGGGTCGATCTGAAGGAATCGATGCTGATCGAGGCCGATCTTCGCGGTGCCGATCTCACCGGCGCCGGGCTGAGCAGCACGGTCCTGATCGGCGCGGACCTGACGCAGGCCCGGCTCGGAGCTTCGGACCTCTCGTCGTCGGTCCTCATCGACGCGCGCCTCAACGGCGCAGACCTGACCGGCGCCCGGCTGAACGCGGCCGTCCTGAACAAGGCCGATTGCAGGGCGGCGCGCTTCGACCGGGCCGACCTCACCTATGCGACGATGGCATATGCCACGCTGGACGGAGCCTCCTTCGCGGCCGCCCGCACGGCGCGCACCGATCTTCACGGCGCGAGCGCGGAAGCAGCGCTGTTCTTCGGCGCTTCGGGGGAAACTCTCGGAACGGACCTCGCGCGCGCGATCGGAGAGCTGTACGATCCGAAGACGGTGACGCGGCGCGTCGTCGAGGGGGGCTGAGATGTTCGCCAATGCGCATCTAGCGGCGGTCAATTTCGCCTTTCCGGACGTCTGCAACGTTCCGACCCCGGTCGGTCCGATCCCGACGCCATTTCCGAACACCGCGATGTCCGTCACTCACATCCCGACCGTCCTGAACGTCATGCTGTCCGCGATGCCGGCGCAGAACCTGCTGACGATGGCCCCCGTGACGATGGGCGATCAGCCCGGCGTCGGACTGGGGCTGGTCTCGGGCATGGTCATGGGGCCGTGCCGGTATCTCATGGGCTCGACCAAGGTCATGTTCGGCGCCGGACCGGTGACGCGCATGACGTCGATGACCGGACACAACGGCGCGTCGCCCAACGCAGTGGGCATGACGATCTCGCCGGCGCAGACGAAGGTCATGGTTCTGAGTTGATTTCGGGTCCAGCCCGGAAACTTGGGGGAGCCTTTCATGGCGAAGAACGAGAACGATGCCGGCGGCGCGGGAGCCGGCCAAGCTCCGCCCGATAACCAGGATCTCACGATCGTCCTGTCGCTCGGCGCCGGCGCGGTCGCGAGCGGGCTCACGGTCGAGCGCGTGCTGCTCATCGAGCAGCTTTCTCGCGCATACGAATGCCGGCTCACCTTCGTCGCGACCGCTGCGATCACCCTTTCGACCGTACTGGGCGAAGCCGTCTCGCTGAGGGTCACGACCCGCGCCGGTGAGCAGATCATCAAGGGCGTCCTAAGCGAACTGACGCTGGTCGATCAGACCGCAGCTCTCGGATATCTCTACCGCGCCGTCGTTCGCCCGAAGTTCAGCCTGTGCGCCCTGAACGGCCAGAACCGGATCTACGGTACCGACCAGCCCGTCTCCACCGCCGACCTGATCACCACGAAGCTCGACGCCAACGGCGTCACGTTCTCCAACAGCTTCGTGCGCACGGATCACCCGCAACGCGATTTCGTGGTCCAGTACAACGAGAGCGACTTCGACTTCCTCGCGCGCACCTGCGAGCACCACGGGGTCTTCTTCTTCTTCGCGCTGGAAGGGGCAGACAGGACAGAGACGGTGATCTTCGGCGACAGCAACACGGCCTTCAAGGAGCTGTCTCTCGCAGGAACAGGCAAGCAGGTCACGTATCGGCGGAACCAGCCGCTCGACTTCAGCACCAGCCCCTACGTGACGACCTTCGGTTACGAGGCGAAGCCGGTCCCGACCGCCGTCAAGTTGCGCGACTATAACCCGGACAATTCGGCGGCCGATCTGCTGGTGAACAAGCAGGTCACCAACGGCAAGACGGGTACGTACTCGGAATACGGCGCACATTACTCTGACGATACCAGGGATGGCGCCTTCTTTGCCGACATCCGAATGCAGGAGATCGCCTGCACGCGCCAGGTGTTCCGCGGCACCAGCAACATTCCGAACCTGAGACCGGGCTACATCATCAAGCTCGTCGATCACCCGTCGCTCGACGGCGAATACGTCGTCACCTCGGTGGAGCACGAGGTGGAGTCGCCCAGTCCGTCGGGTTTCGGCGACGGTACCGTCGGCGGCAAGGCGTTCAGCAACAGCTTCACCTGCATCTCTGCCGCCAAGGACAGCACCGGGGAGTTCCTCGTGTCGTTCCGGCCGGAGCGCACCACGCGGCGCCCCGTGGCTGCCGGCGTCTTCACCGCCATCGTGGACACGAGCGAGGACGGCGTGCGCGCAGACGTCGATGCCCGCGGCCGGTACAAGCTCAGGCTGAACTACGACGACGGAAGTACCGCTGCCGGGAGCCGCAGCAATTATGTCCGCAAGGCCGACCCCTACACCGGCAAGGACGACACCGGCATGCACTTTCCGCTTCGGAAAGGCACCGAGGTGGTTCTGGCCTGCCTGAACGGCGACATCGACCGGCCGATCATCGTGGGTGCGGTCCCGAACAACCAGACGATGCCGGTGGCGCGGCAGAACAACGAGACGATCAACCGTATCCGCACGCCCTCGGGCGCCTCGTTCGAGATGGACGACGGGACAGGCGGCACGCTCACCTCGCCGGTGTTCCTGCCCCAGTTGCGGCTGGCCACGCCGCGCGCCAGCGTCCCGGCCGCCGCGACATCCACGGCCACGACGACCGCCACGAGTACGGCGAACTGGACGGGAAACCTGACCGACGGGACCTATCTGAGGCTCGGCGTCTACAAGGCCGCGGAGGAATTGCCCCTCCTGACCGGCCTCACCTATACGAAGAGCACGGCCTCGGCGAGCGGCAACCCGGAGCCGACCGCCGACCTGTTCACCGTGAACCACTTCGTCGACACGGCCGAGGACGCCAACGAGCAGAGCGTCAACGCTTCGAAGGAGGCCTGGGAGCAGTCCTTCCTGATCCCGCAGGCGAACGCCGAGGATGCCAACGGCAATCCCCGGCCGGGCTACACGCTCTATGCGACCTCACCGGCGACGGCCTCGCCGCCGAACACCCGCTACTACCTGCCGCCGAACATCAGGGTGGAGGGCGACAGGCTCATCAAGAACCGCGCTGCGTCGCATTTGGAACTGCTGTCTTTAAGAATGGCGACGGGTCCGAAGACCACGCCGTAACATGACGGTTTCCTCGCGCGAACCGACAAGGACATGGAGATCAACGTCGCGGGCGCGACGGTGATGATGATCGGCAAGGGGCGGACCGAAAAGATCGTGGACGGCGATGCCCGGCTCGACGTCCAGCAGGGCATCATCCACATGAAGGCGACGCAGGGCATCGCCATGTATGCCGGGACACCCGACAAGCCAGCCAATATCGCCCTCACCGCTTACGGCTACATCAAGCAGGAGGCCAAGGGACCGGTTTCCGACTACTTCTACTCGACGCAGGAGCGAAAGGTCTACGGTTACTCCCGCGAGTGGTTCTACGGCGAGAAATGCTCGGAGCATCACGGCACGGACAACAAGCTGTTCTTCGGTGCCACGAGTTCCCTCACCATGGGCGTGGCACAGACGACGTTCATCGGCGCGCGGCTGCAGTTCAACCTGTCGGGTGACGTAGCGATCAAGGCCGCGGCTGAGGCGCGCTTCAATCTCGCTGCCGTGTTCTCGCTGAGTCTGAGCGCGGAACTGACGGTCGGCTTCGGAACGAAGACGTCGTTCTTCACCGGGCTCGCGACGTCGACCTTCACCGGAGTCAAGACGGACTTCATCATCGGGACCGACACCAAGACGGTTACGGGCGCGAGCACGAGCACGATTACCGGACCCGCGACCAAGACTGTGATCGGCGTCGATACCGCCAATATCTTCGGTTCGGCGGTCAAGTTCAATACGGGCGCCGATCTCAAGAAGGCCTCCATCGATCTCAAGGTGGTCGAGGTCGACGCCAAGATCGCCAAGTTCGAGGTAAAGGGTGCCAATCTGTCCGCCTTCAAACGCGATCTCGACGCCAAGAACACCGGCATGAGCGCCGAAGTTCTGGCGGCGCTCAAGGTTCTGATGTGACGGACGGCGATCTACGGCCCATGTCCGACGTCGATGCGCTGGCGCTTCGCGCCGGTGCCGGCATCTCGACCGGCCTGGTCGCGCGATCCGCCGATGGCTCGATGCTGGAGGTCGTGGATTTCGCGTCCGTTTCACGCCCGGCACGCCCGGCCGTCTCCTGCATCGTGGCGCCGGAAGCCGGAGATACCGTCCTGATGGCCACCGGAGCGAACGGGCAGGCCTATATCCTGGCCGTGCTCGAGCGACCGTCGGGCGGAAGTGTCCGGCTGTGCGTCCCTGCCGGACAGGGCACGCTTTCGCTGGAGGCGGACGACGTCGTCATCCGGGGCCGGACGGCCGTGGCGATGACGGCGCCGCGGTTCGAGATCGCGGCCGGGGCGCTCAAGCTCGTCGCGGACCGGCTCTCCTCCGTGGCGCAGACCATCGTCGCGATCGGCCGGCGGATTCGCACCGTCGCGGGCGATCAGGTCACCACGGCGGAGTCGGTCTCGCTCAAGACGGCGTCGCGCGTCACGGTCGTCGACGGCGCCGACATGGAGAAGGTCGGTTTGCAGACACGCGATGCCGGGGTCACGACGCTGCGCGCCGAAACCGCGATCATGCACGCCACCGAGGACCTGAGGCTCGACGCCAAACGCATCACGATGGGCTGAGCGCGGTGCCCGATCTTGCGGATTACGTCGCCGCCGCGGCGACGCTCACCGGGCGGCGGCGGCTGGCGGAAGCGGAGGCGCTGCTCGGCGAGGCCCGGGACCAGTTCGGCGACAGCGTCGTGCTCCTCAACGCCATTGCCGCGCTCGCCATCGCCGGCGGCGATCTTGCGGGTGGCACCGAGATCCTGAGCCGGATCGCGCCGGCGGCCCCCGACGATCCGGCGGTGCTCTCCAATCTCGCTCTGGCGCATCGGCTTGCGGGCCGGACCGACGAGGCTGCCGCCTGCCTCGATCGCGCGATCGACCGTGATCCGCGATCCGTCGCGACGCGGCTCGCCCGGGCTGAAATCCTGCTGGAGAAAGGCGAGCACGATCGTGCGGCCGCGCTCGCGCGTCAGGCGCTGGATCTCGATCCGCACTCTGGCGCCGCCCGGATGACTGCGGGCCTGATCGCGGTGGAAGCCGGGCGATCGGAGGAGGCCGTTCTCCATTTCGAGGCGGCGGCGGTTCTCTCGCCCGAGAACGCCGATCCCTTCCTCAACCTCGCGGCGCTGCACGCCGGGCTGGCGCGGCCCGATCTGGCGCTGGATGCGGCCGAGAGGGCGTTCCTGCGTGCTCCCGACGATGCGGTCGTGCTGAAGACCTGCGCCGATCTCCTGCTGCAGGCCGGAGAATGGGCGCGCGCGCGCCGCCTCGCCGATCGCGTCCTCGCGCTCTCGCCGCGCGATCTGGCCGCGCTCCAGTCGTCGGCGACGGCGCGGGTGCATGGCGGGGATGCGGACCGAGCGCTCGCCGATCTCGCCGGTGCGGTCCGCGGCCGATCGCGCGAACCCGACGCCCTGCTGGTGCTCGCCCGCGTGCTGCGGACGGCCGGCCGTACCGGCCAGGCGCTCGCGGTGGTGGACGATCTGCTCACCTTTGCGCCCGGCACGCCCGGCGCGCAGGCGCTGCGGGCCGATTGCCTGCTGACGCTCGGCCAGCTCGACGAGGTCTGGCGGACCGGCGACGACGATCCGGCCGGGCCGGTCGATGCCGTGCTGGTGCCGCCGGCGTTCCCCATCTCGGAACTCGTGCTGGTGGCGCGATTTCTGCCGCGCCTCGCCGCGGCGGGCCAGACCCTCGACGTGATCGCCGGAGCCTCGCATGGCAGCGTCCTCGCCGACCTGCCGGGGCTCAACCCGATCGAGGCCGTCGCAGCCGACGGCAGGCGTATTCTCCCGGTGGCGCTGGCGCCGTTCCGGCTTCGTCTGGGCCGGGCCGATCTTCCCGGGAGCATGCCGTATCTCATGCCCGATGCAGCACGTCTCGCGGCGTGGCGACACGCTCTGGATGCTCTGCCGGGCCGCCGGATCGGGCTGGTCTGGCGCGGCCCCCGCGATGGTCCCGGCCTCGGCGATCTGCTCGCCTGCCTCGATCCCGATGACACCGCGATCAGCCTCATGGTTGGTGACCGGCGGCGGGACCTCCTGGATCACCCGACGGTTCTCGATGCCGGCCATCACATCGAGGAGCCGCGTGATCTCGTGGCCGCTGTGGCCGCGCTCGACGCGCTGATCGTGTCCGACTGCCTTGCGGCGCATCTCGCGGGCGCCCTGGCGCGGCCGGCCCTGGTGTTCGTCACGCCAGGGCATGCCTGGGTCTGGGCAGCAGAGAACGGGCGCGCGATCTGGTATCCGGACGTTACCGTCGCGACGTGGCGGGGGACCGGCAGGCATGCGCCGGCGATCGGCGAGTTCCTCGGATCGCTGGCCGGCAGATCGGGCAAGGCAAACGGAGAGATCACGGCATGAGCGACGTCTGGACGCCGCCCGAACGCGAGATCGACAGCCTGACCCAGGGCGTGCTCGACGCGGCGCGGGCAACCATCATGCCGATCGGCGAGATCGGGGTCGTGCGCGATCCGGGCGGCTGGATGATCGTGCCGTTGAAGGGTGGCGGAGAGGCGCGCGTGGCTCTCGAAGCCAGAGCCGAAGGTCGTCGGCGCGTCGGCTCGCGGGACGCCGTCGTGTACGGCTTCTCGGGCAACGCCTCGCACGGACGTCAGGGCTATGCGGTCGAGGGCCGCGCCACCGTCGACGTCGCGACCAAGGCGTTTCTCGAATGCGAGTGCAGGCTGCAGGCAGTCGGACGAGTCTGAGTTTTGCCGACTGCGCAGATTTCTGCGCAGTCGCGGGATATTCCCGTGGGTTTGCGCAACGGCCGGCATGCGGTCATTACTTCACGCTCTTGAATCGTGTTTTTGATCAATAACTTAGATTAACCGCCGAATTGGTACGGCGCTTGCGATCCCTGTCGTGCCGGGCTGATCCGGCACTGAATTTCGATGGGGAGCAGGACCATGGCACTCGACGCCTACATGACGATCAAGGGCAAGAAGCAGGGCGACATCGCGAAGGAAGCCAGCACCGTCAAGAGCTTCGGCCAGGGCGCCAAGTTCGACAAGCATGGCGATACGATCACCGTCGTCGCCTTCACCAGTGGCATCGTGAAGCCGCGGGACCCGAAGTCGGGAGCTCCGAGCGGCGCGCGCATCCATCAGCCCGCGAACTTCACCAAGGTGTTCGACCGCTCGTCGCCGCTGCTCTGGCAGGCGCTGGCCACCGGCGAGCAGCTCGAGGTCGAGATCACCTTCTTCCGCGCCGACACCACGGGCCTCGGCGAGCCGGAAGAGTTCTTCACCATCAAGTTCGAAGAGTGCCTTCTGTGCGAAGGTAAGTCCTATCTGCCGCTCACGGTCAATCAGGCTAACGACCATCTGCGGACCATGGAAGACTGGGCATTCACCTATTCCAAGGTGACCTGGAAGCACAGCAAGTCCTCGACGGAAGGCACCGATTCCTGGCAGGCCGCCTGACGACGGCAGCATGGACGATGGCCGACCGGACGCCGCCCCTCGGGGCGGCGTTTTCGTTGGTGACCGATCACCTTAATGGCCGGATAACCTTGCGCGCGACCGGTCGGGTCATGGCGCTGTCGTCAAGGTTTCGCTACCATCCTGCCTTGGTTCTGTCCGGGTTGACCGGCGGACCGAATGGCGCCCGGCGGCGAGCCCCGGGGCTCGATGGGATGGGGCAAACGTGATCCAGGTCGATCTGAAGCAGCTTCTCGGCCGTCTGAACGGCTTCACGAAACGCGCGCTGGAAGGGGCTGCCGGAGCAGCCGTCGGGCGCGGACATTACGAGGTCACGGTCGAGCACGTGCTGCTCGCGCTGACCGACGATCCGCAGCGCGATGCCGGGCTGGTCCTTTCCCGCTACGGCGTCGACCCGGCCGACATCAAGCGCAAGCTGACGCGCGCGGTCGATGATCTGAAGGCCGGGAACTCGGGCCGCCCGGTGTTCTCGCCGGCACTGATCGAGCTTCTGACGGAAGCCTGGCTGATCGCATCGATCGATCTCGGCCTGGCACAGATCCGTGGCGGCTCTATCCTGCTGGCGCTGCTGTCGAAGCCCGGTCAATACGCGATGGCCGACTGGTTCGACGTGCTGCGGGCGATTCCGGCCGGCGAGGTCAAGTCCGGATTCGCCGGGCTGGTCGCGGCATCGTCGGAAGACGCCGGTCAGCTCGTCACCGGCGCGGCGCCGACGGCAGCCAAGGCCGGTGCCGGGCCGCTCGCCTCGCCCGACAGCGCGCTCGCGCGGTTCACGGTGAACTTCACCGAGCAGGCGCGGCTGGGACGCATCGACCCCGTCTTCGGTCGCGACCGGGAGATCCGCCAGATGATCGACATCCTCGGCCGTCGCCGGAAGAACAACCCGATCTGCGTCGGCGATCCCGGCGTAGGCAAGACTGCGGTGGTGGAGGGTCTGGCGCTCAAGATCGCCGAAGGAGACGTGCCGGACTTCCTCAAGAGCGTGGAACTGGTCAGCTTGGACCTCGGCATGCTGCAGGCCGGCGCCGGCGTGGCGGGCGAGTTCGAGAGCCGGCTCAAGGGAATCATCGACGAGGTCAAGGCCTCGCCCAAACCCATCGTCCTGTTCATCGACGAGGCGCATACGCTGGTGGGCGCCGGGGGATCGGCAGGGGGCGGCGATGCCGCCAACCTGCTGAAGCCGGCGCTCGCGCGCGGCGAACTGCGCACCGGCGCCGCAACGACCTGGTCGGAATACAAGAAGTACTTCGAGAAAGACCCCGCGCT